>DASYSS010000089.1 GCA_036003045.1 Gemmatimonadaceae bacterium | reverse complement strand
CACCGCCATCTCCCGTTTACGCGCGCTCGCGCGGCCGAGCAGCAGGTTGGCGACGTTCACGCACGCGATGAGCAGCACGAGTCCGACGGCACCGAAGAGCACGAGCAACGAGCGCCGAATCGACGGCGCGAGGCGCGAGGCGTCGAGCGGACCCGACTTGGCGCCCCATTTCTGCTTGTCCCACTCATTCGGGTACGCATCATTCACGCGAACGCCGAGCGCCGTCGCCGCGGCCTCCGCCTGTGCTTCGCTGACGCCGCCCCGGCGGCGCCCCACCGCCCAGAATGAATGCGACTGCGCTTGATTCAGCTCGTCCGCAGGGCGCGTGGTGACGGGCATCAGCAAGTCGGCGTCGCCGGAGAGCCCACGGAAATCGCGCGGGCCAACGCCGACGATGGTCCACACGTCGTGGTCGATGTCGATTGTGCGGCCGACGACGGACGGCTCGGCGTTGAAACGGCGCTGCCAGAGCGCGTACGAAATGATCGCCTGCCGCGGCGCGCCGGCGTGCGCATCGATCGCCAGGTCGAAGTCGCTTCCGCGCGACGGTGTGAGGCCGAGCACGCGAAGGTAGCTCGCGCCGACGTACTCGCCGCTGACCCGCTCCACGTCGCCGGCGCCGCCCGCCAACGTGACTTGAGCGGTCGTGTACAACGCCAGACCGCTGAACACGCGTTGCGCGTCGCGGAAGGTCGTGTACTTGGGATACGACCACACCATGTCTCGACTCGGCCGGCCGTCGCGCGGAGGAACGATGAGCGACACCTGCATCAGCTCGTTCGGTCGCGCGTAGGGCAGGGGGCGCAGGAGCAGCACGTTCACCGCGCTGAAGATCGCCGTCGTCGCGCCTACGCCGATGGCGAGCGTGAGGACCGCGACGGCGGTGAACGCCGGCCGTCGAATCAACCCACGTGCCGCGTAATGAACGTCCTGCATCACGCTCTCGAGAAACTCGGTGAATCGCATGCGGCGCTCCCGGTGTTCGGCGGAGTGGTGGAGTTGTCGTCGAGCGTCGTCGATCGACACGCCCAAGCGGCCGATCGCCTCGCGGCGCGCTTCGTCGGGCGGTGTTCCGCGCGCGACGAGGTGCTCGACGCGGTTGGCGATGAGCGTGTCGAGCTCGTCGTCGACGTCGCGCCACGCATCGGCGCGTGTCTTCGGCGAAAGCCGTAGGAGGCGGCGCACGCCCGGCCTGAAGTGGAAGCGCATGTGGCCCCCGGGGCTACTTCGCCGATTTGGCGCCGAGGATCGACACGACGGCGTCGAGGTGATCGACGAGCCGCGCGGATTCGGCGCGCAGGTGCGTGCGGCCGGCCGGTGTGATGCGATAGTACCGGGCTCGCCGCCCGTTCTTCGTCACACCCCACTCGGCGACGATCAGCCGGCGCTCCTCCATTCGATGGAGCGCCTGGAGCAGCGCCGCGTCGTCGACGGCGACCCGCCCCGCGGACCGCTCCTCGATCCACGTCGTGATCTCGAACGCGTGCATCGGCGTCCACGACAACGTCTTGAGCACCAGCGGATCGAGCGTCCCTTTCAGCAGCGGCATCTTTCGTCCTCCTCGTGTCTAGGGGTAGACACGAGGAGGAGCGAAAGAGTTGTGTGGCGACTCCCGTGCCCCGAAACTGCCACAATCCGAGACTGCCGCACTCCGAAACTGCCGGGAGGCCGAGACTACCGAACTTCGAAATCCCCCTACTCGATCCCCAACCCCTTCGGCGTTCGGAGCCCGTTGCTTCGGCGAGGGGCTGACTGAGGCGGTCCCCATTTCGTAGATGCAAGAGAGGCGGACGAACGCCCGACGCGTGTATGGATCTTGCGGGCGGAGGCGCCACCGACATCCCATTGGTCCGCCCGCAATCCAGGAGCCGACATGTTCAAGCACGCCAAACCGTTCTCCGGCTTTTCCGTGAACGACATCGAGCAGGCGCGGAAGTTCTACCACGACACGCTCGAGCTCGACGTCGCCGACGCGCCGATGGACCAACTCGAGATCCGGCTCGACAACGACACCCGGGTGTTCGTCTACGAAAAGCCAAACCACACGCCGGCGAGCTTCACCATCCTCAATTTCCCGGTGGACGACGTGGACCGCGCCCGGGACCAGCTGGCCGACCGCGGGGTGAAGTTCGAGGTCTACAAGGACGGCGACATCGCCACCGACGAAAAGGGAGTCCATCGCACCGGCGGGCCGAAGATCGCCTGGTTCAAGGATCCCGCCGGAAACTTCCTGTCCATCCTCGAGACAGACCGCCCGTAGTCGAAGTGCAAACCAAGCGCGGTCGCTGACTGTCTGAGCGAGCGGTTCCCCTACACCTTCCGCTCGCTCATGCTCCAGGACATTCGCTTCGCGATTCGAACGCTGGTCAAAGCTCCGGCGTTCACCATCACGGCAGTCCTGTGCCTCGCGCTGGGGATCGGCGTCAACGCGACGATCTTCAGTTGCGTCCGCGCGATGCTGTTGCGGCCGTTCCCCTATCGCGATCCCGATGCGCTCGTCGCGATCGGCGAGGCGAACATCCCGCGCAGTTGGCATATGAACACGGTGTCGTACCCGAATTTCCGCAGCTGGCAGGCGGACAATCGGTCGCTCGCCAATGTCGGGATCTACACCGGAACGTCGTTCAACCTGGCCAGTGACGGCGGCGCGGAGTATGTGCCCGGCGGAAACGTCTCGTGGACGATGTTCCGCACGCTCGGCATCGCGCCGGCGCTCGGCCGCGATTTTCGAGAAGAAGAAGACCGCGTTGGCGGACCGAGCGTCATCATTCTGAGCGACCGCCTTTGGCGCGACCGGTTCGCCGGCCGAAGGGACGTGATCGGAAAAGAGATTCTCGTCGACGGCGTCAAGAACACGGTCATCGGCGTGATGCCGCCCGACTTCGAGTTTCCGAGCGCCGCGCAGGCCTGGACCACGATGCAGATGGATCCGCTGAAGAATCGCGGCAACCACTCGTGGCAGGTGATCGGCCGGCTCAAGCCGTCCGTCACACCCGACCAGGCGCAGACCGACCTCCGGCGCATCGCGGCGACACTCGAGCCGCAGTACCCCCAGTCGAACACCGGTTGGAGCGTCGACGTGCAGACCTTGCGCGACTTTCAAGTCGCCAACATTCGGCCGGTTCTGCTCATCATGATGGCCGCCGTGGCGTTCGTGCTGCTCATCGCCTGCGCGAACGTCGCCAACCTGCTGCTCGCCCGCGCGAGCGCGCGCTCGAAGGAGATGGCCGTGCGCGTCGCGCTTGGCGCCGAGGGCTGGCGCGTGATGCGTCAGCTGCTCACGGAGAGCGTGCTCGTCGCGCTCGGCGGCGCGACGTTGGGCGTGGCGTTCGCGTACGCGCTCTTGCAGTGGATCAAGGCGAGCATTCTGAACGGCATTCCGTTCTGGATGCGCTTCACCATCGACGGGCAGGTGCTGCTCTTCACGGCGACCGTCGCCATCGTGACCGGACTGCTCTTCGGCATCGTTCCCGCTCTCCAGTCGTCGAACCCGAATCTGAACGAGACGCTGCGCGACTCCGGCGCGCGAGGCGCGAGCGCGGGGCGTTCACGGCAGCGGTTGCGCAGCAGCCTCGTCGTCGGCGAAGTGGCGCTTTCGCTCGTGCTGCTCGTCGGCGCCGCGCTGCTCATTCGCAGCTTCATCGGCCTTCAGAACATCAAACCGGGATTCGACGCCGACGGTCTGCTGACGATGCGCGTGAACCTCACCGGTCCCCACTACGACTCGACGTTCAAGCGGTTCGCCTTTTGGGATCGATTCCTGACGGATCTGAACCAACGGCCCGGCGTGGTGTCCGCGTCGATCACCAACAATGTTCCCCTTGGCGGAAGCAACAACAACAGCTTCTTCACGATCGAAGACCAGCCCACGCCGCTCGGCCAGGAGCCGTTGCTCGAGATTCGCTGGGTCTCGCCGCGTTACCTGGAGACGATGCGCATCCCGGTTCGGCGGGGGCGAATGTTCACCCAGCAGGAGTGGGCCGACTCGGGCGTCGCGGGCCGAGTCGCCGTCGTCAACGAATACATGGCCAACAAATTCTGGCCAAGAGGTGACGCGATCGGCAAACGGTTCAGATTCGGCACCGTGACCGACACGACGAGGCGGTGGATCACCATCATCGGCATCGCGGCCGACATCAAGCACCGTCAGCTGACGTCCACGCCGGATCTTCAGGGTTACATGCCGTTCCGCCAGGGGGGATGGACTTCGTCCTCGATCGTGGTGCGCGCTCAAGGCGATCCGGCGAAGATCACGAAAACGACGCTCGGCGCGCTCAAGCAGGCGGATCCTCTTCTGCCGGCGTATCGCGTGATGAGCATGGACGCGAGCATCACCCGATCGTACTGGCAACAGGCGCTCTACGGAAAGCTGTTCGGCGTGTTCGCCGCCATCGCGGTGGTGCTCGCGGCGATTGGGGTATACGGCGTCATCTCGTACGCGGTGTCGCAGCGGACGCAGGAAATCGGGGTGCGCGTCGCCCTCGGCGCACAGCGCGGCGACGTTCTCCGGTTGATCGTCGGGCACGGCGCGATGCTCGGCGGAATCGGCGTCCTGATCGGTTTGGTTGGCGGACTCGGAGTCACTCGATTCCTGAGAAATCTGCTCTACGGCGTTTCGCCGTTCGATCCGCTGAGCTTCGTCGGGGTGGCGCTGCTGCTGACGACGATCGCGCTCGTAGCGAGCTACGTGCCCGCGCGGAGAGCGGCGAAGGTGGATCCGGTCGACGCGCTGCGGTTTGAGTAGCGGAAACGCCAGAGGCCAATCGCGCCGCGACAATCCTCGCCGGGCGAGGAAGCGCGACTGTTACGATTGACCTCTTGGCTCGAACGTCCAGAGTCGATGCGAGTGCCCTACGACGACGGCCGGCGGTAGCGCCGGCCGTCAGCCTACGCCGCAGCGCTAACGGACTTCATCGTCGGGCGGAAGCGCGTCGAGTCGTGGACGATCCGGCCGAACCGGCACCTCGCGAACCGGAGGCGCTACCTCGCGAGCGACTTCCATCTTGATCGGGCGATCGGTGGCTGCCGGCTCGGGCCCGAGCAAATCTTCAAACAGCTCGTGGTAGTAGACCATCGCGCGCCGAAGTTCTTCCGTCGTCGCGGCGCCACGTCGATGCCGTTCGGCGACGTCGCGCGCGGCGCGGTAGTTCCGCACGAAGCGCGCGTGGTGCACTGAGAGGTCCGATGCCCGTTGCTCGAAGTTGGCGACCGGGTAACCGCGCGTTCGCATGACGTCCATCACGAGCGAGTCGGCATGGTTCACCGCGCCGCCCGGATCCTCGACGAACATTTCCTGTAGGTCGTGCCACTGCTGGTCGTACAGCTCGCGCTGTTCAGCGAGGAGCGGGCGGATGTCGAGATTGTCCACGCGTTCCTGGCGCTTGACGAGCTCCGCTTCACCGGTGCGCCGGCTGCTCGCGTGACGCAGCGTACGGTCGTACTCGCTTCCGTATTGCTCGCGCAGCGCACTCGTCCGGTTGCGCCGGGCGGCGACGTACGAGACCACGCCGATGGCGACCACGACCGCAACGAGAACGACGATTCCTGCAATCATTGAAGTGCTCATCACATACCTCCTCTCGCGGCCAACGTGCCGCGCTAGACGAAGGTCCAATTACTGTGAGTGAGCGACGCAGCTACGGTGCCACGATTCAGTTCGCCGCCCGATTACGGGCATCCCGTTCCGACCGTCTAGCGGCCTCTTGTCGTGTCCGTCAGCGCGCGGGTCACTCGACCCGCCTCGTCGAGAAACTCGATCCGCGGAGTACCGAGCGAGTCGACGAGGAGTCGCAAGCGAGGCCGGCCGTTCGGATCGCGCAGATTCACGATCGCCGACCGCTCGACGTCGCGGCCGATGAACAGGCGCTGCGCCACGAGCGGCTGGCCGTTGCGAGGGCCTTGCCACGTCGCGAGCGCCGCCCGTCGCGCCGTGGTGTCGCGCATCTTCATGATCGAATCGCGCTCCAGCACGAGATCGTGAATGTCCAGATTCGGGCGGTCGTTGACGCTCACGCCCACGACACGCCGCCCGTTGTCGTCGCCGTAGTCGAAGTTCAGCACCTGGTCCTGGTTGAACTGGTCGAATGACATGTGCGTCGACGCCGAGTACGTGCCTGCGGCGCAGCGCCGTCCGGTCGTGACGGAGGTCGAATCGCGACACGTGCTGCCGGTGAAGGTCAGCCCGCCGTTCTCGGTCCCCTCGTCGTTGAAGAAAATGATTCCCGGCCGTGTGCCGCCGGGATATCCGAACGACTCGCCCTTGTAGACCGGCCCGATCGAGCGCGGGCGGTTGGCGATGACCATTCGATAGTGTCCGTCCGGCTCGACGACGTTGATTCGCTCCACGTCGATCTCTGTGAACTTGGTCGGTCCCCTGCGGGTGAACGCGCCGGTGGTCGCTACGACGGCGAAGGCCGTCATGGCGACGGCATAGCGCTTCAGGAAGCGGACGTCGCGCTCAAGGTCGGTTGCCATGGTGGATTCCTCGGAGGATGTAATGCCGCCGCGCAGTTGTGCGGTCTACCACTTTGGTGTACAATCGCCGGGTCTGACAGCCTGTCCCGCCCTGGAGCCTTTCGATGCCCCTTCGCACGATCCGCCCCCGAGTGTCGCGCGCCCTCGTCGCGCTCCTCGCGTCGCCGCTCATCGCGTTGTCCGGCCAGCAGCCGGCCACCGAAGGCACGCCGCCCATCCCGACGTTCGACAAGACGGAGACGATGGTCGCGATGCGCGACGGGGTGAAGCTGCACACGAACATCTTCGTGCCGCGCGGATTCGCCGGCAATCTCCCGATCATCATGGTCCGGACCCCGTACGGGATCGAGAATGGTGAAGCGTCGTTCAAGGGGGCGTACGCCGAGCTGGCGCGCGACGGCTACATCTTCGTGCACCAGGACATCCG
The DNA here is from genome assembly GCA_036003045.1 of Gemmatimonadaceae bacterium. NCBI lineage: Bacteria > Pseudomonadati > Gemmatimonadota > Gemmatimonadia > Gemmatimonadales > Gemmatimonadaceae > Gemmatimonadaceae bacterium. The sequence continues at coordinate 23,785 of DASYSS010000089.1, read as the reverse complement.
GGGGCGCTACAAGTCCGAAGGCCAATTCGTGATGCTCCGACAGATGCGCGACAAGAAGGATCCCAAGGCGATCGACGAGAGCACCGACACGTACGACACGATCGACTGGCTGATCAAGAACGTCCCGCACAACAACGGCCGCGTGGGGATGATGGGGGTGTCGTATCCAGGCTGGCTGACGGTCGTCGCGATGCTCGACCCGCACCCGGCGCTCAAAGCGGTGTCTCCGCAGGCGTCGCCGGCCGACATGTTCATCGGCGACGATTTCCACCACAACGGCGCGTTCCGCTTGAGCTACGGCTTCGAGTACGCCGTGATGATGGAGACCAACAAGGAACGGGCTCCGTTCGCGTTCAACGACTCCGACACGTACGACTGGTATCTCAAGCTCGGCTCGCTCGCCCATGTGAACGAGAAGTATCTGCACGGAAACATCCCGAGCTGGAACGACTTCGCGAATCACCCGAGCTACGACTCGTTTTGGCAGAAGCAGGCGGTCGCGCCGTACGTCGATCGCGTCACCGTGCCGACGCTCAGCGTGGCCGGCTGGTGGGATCAAGAGGATTTCTACGGTCCGATCAAGATCTACGAGCTGCTCGAGAAGCACGACACGAAGAACCTGAACTTCCTCGTCGTCGGCCCGTGGAATCACGGCGGGTGGAGCGGTCAGAGTGGACGGCAGTTGGGCAACGTCGATTTCGGAGCCGAGACGTCACCCGACTATCGCCGCGGCATTCTCGCGCCGTTCTTTGCTCATTGGCTCAAGGGAATCGGCACGCAAAGCCTGCCCGAGGCGACGACGTTCGAGGCCGGGTCGAATACTTGGCAGAAACGCGCGAGTTGGCCGCTCAAGACGAACGTCTCGGCTCGACGCCTGTACCTGCAGGCCGACCGCAAGCTGTCGTTCTCACCGCCCACCGACCGCTCGCCCAACGCCGCCGACTCGTTCGTCTCCGACCCGGCGAATCCGGTTCCGTATCGCCCGCGTCCGATCTTGCCGACGTACGGTGACGGCTCGACGTGGTCTCGCTGGCTGACGGACGACCAGCGCTTTCTCGCCAATCGTCCAGACGTGATCAGTTGGCAGACCGCGCCGCTCGACGCGGACGTGACGATCGCCGGCGACATCACGGCTCACTTGTTTGCATCGACGACGGGCTCGGACGCGGACTGGATCGTCAAGCTGATCGACGTCTACCCCGACTCGGCTCAAGGCGACGCGAAGCTCGCCGGCTACCAGCTCATGGTGGCGAACGACGTGTTTCGCGGCCGATTCCGAAAGAGCTTCGAGCATCCGGAGGCGATCACGCCCAACCACGTCGACGAATACGTGATCGACCTTCACACGCAGGACTACAAGTTCCGCAAAGGCCACCGGATCATGGTCGAGGTGCAGAGCACCTGGTTCCCGCTCATCGACCGCAACCCGCAGACGTACGTACCGAACATCTTCCAGGCGAAAGACTCGGATTTCAAAGCGCAGACGCATCGAATTTTCCGATCGGCCGGTGCGGCGACGTACGTGCAGGTCTCGGTGGTGAATGGAGGGGTGGACAGGTAGGCCGGTGGACCGGTAGGCCGGTGGACCGGTGGACCGCTAGATCATCTCGATGACTGGAGAATCAACCGAATGATGGGAAGGACTTCATACCTGCGCATCGCCGTTCTCGGAGCGATCGTCCTCGCGTCGCCTGCGCCCGCACAAAGGGCTTCAGCTCCCGACTGGGCGGCGTTCGATCGTTACGTGGCGCAGGCGGCGAAAGACTGGAAGGTGCCCGCATTGGCGATCGCCGTGGTGAAGGACGACTCGCTCGTCTTCGCCAAAGGGTACGGCGTGCTCGAGGTAGGCAAGAATCAGGCGGCCAACGAGCACACCCGGTTCGCGATCGGCTCGACGACGAAGGCGATGACGTCGGCGTCGCTCGCCATGCTCGTCGACGATGGCAAGATCCATTGGGACGATCACGTCACCGACTACATCCCCGAGCTCCAGCTCTCCGATCCGTACGCGACGCGCGAATTGACGATTCGCGACCTGCTCACGCACCGCACCGGCTTGCCGGGCACGGATCTCTTCTGGGCCCGGTGGCACTACTCGCTTCCCGAAATCATCCATGGGCTGCGGTACATCAAGCCCGAATCGTCGTTCCGGTCGAACTGGTCGTATCAAAACGTGATGTACGCGCTGAGCGGAACGATCGTCGAACGCGCGTCGGGCATGTCGTGGGAGGCGTTCGTTCGCTCGCGCATCTTCGGCCCGCTCGGCATGAACGAGACCGAAGCGCTGGTGTCGGAGATCGCCGGCAAGCCGAACGTGTCCGTCCCGCACTACGCGATCAACGACACCATTCGCGTCGTACCCATGCGATCGACCGACGCCATCGCGCCGGCCGGTTCGGTGTGGTCGAGCGTGAGCGACATGTCGAAGTGGATGCGCTTCATCCTCGACAGCGGGCGAGTCGGCGACAAGCGCCTGATCAAAGCGTCGACCTTCAGCGAGTTGATCACGCCGCAGATTCAGGCGCCGATGGAGGAGTACCCGGCGCTCCAACTGTCGAAGCCCGACTTCTTCAGCTATGGATTCGGCTGGTTCATCCAGAACTACGCCGGCCAACAGGTTTGGATGCACACCGGGAGCATCGACGGCCAGTGCGCGATCATCGGTCTCATGCCGAACGAGCGGCTGGGCGTGTATGTCCTCGAGAATCTCGATCACGCGGAGCTGCGCCACGCACTCATGTATCGCGCGTTCGACCTGTACAACGGCGGCCCGTCGCGAGATTGGAGCGCCGACGTGAGCGCCCTCTTCGCCCGCATGCGCCAGGGCGCCGTGCGCGCGACGCAAGCGTCGCAGCGCGTCGAGCGCCCGGCGTCGGTGCCGATCGAGAAGTACGCCGGCACGTTCGTCGACTCGGCGTACGGCACGGTCACGGTCACGGCCTCGAACGGAACGCTGCGCGCGCGCGTCGTCACCGATCCGGAGGCCGACTTGGATCATCTGGACGTCGATTCGTTCCGCACCCACGCCGCGAACCCGCGCGATCAGATCGCGCTCACCTTCACACCTGACGGCATCGGCGGCATCTCGGCCGTCCGCGTCTACGGCGTTTCGTTCGCGCGAACGCGCAAATGAGGAACGAATTGCGTGGTCCATGGCGAGCCGCGGCCTTGGCGTGCGCGCTATCGGGTGGGGCACGACTGCACGCGCAGGCGGCGGCCGCGGCGGGCTGCCCGACGCGGTCGGTTGCGGCGCCCGCGTCGACCGACACGCTCTACGACGTCGTGATTCGCAACGGCTGCCTGCTCGACGGCAAAGGCAACCCCGCCATTTTCGCCGACGTGGCGATCAAGGACGGCCGCTTCGCGAAAATCGGCAAGATCGCGGCGCGCGGGCGCACCGAAATCGACGCCGCCGGCAAGTACGTGAGTCCCGGCTGGATCGACATGATGGATCAGTCGGGCGCCGTGCTGCCGCGCAACGGTCTCGCCGAAAACAAGCTGCGTGAGGGAGTGACGACGGCGATCGGCGGCGAGGGTGGAACACCGGTGCCCGCCGGCCGCGTCGGCGAGTACTTCACGACCCTCGAGCGACAGGGCATCAGCATCAACTTCGGCAGCTACTTCAGCGAGACGCAAACGCGCGTCGCCGTGCTCGGCATGTCGGCCCGCAAACCGAACGCCGCCGAGCTGGATCGCATGCGCGCGATCATGGACACGGCGATGCGCGGCGGCGCGATGGGAATGACGACCGCGCTGATCTATCCACCGTCGAGCTACTCCACGACCGACGAATTGGTGGAAGTCGCCAAAGCGGCCGCGAAGTACGGCGGCACGTACGCGAGTCACATGCGCGACGAAGGCCAGGGCGTGATCGGCGCGATCAACGAGCTGGTGACGATCGGCGAGAAGGCGGGGCTTCCCGCCGAGATCTTTCATCTCAAGGTCGCGTACCAGCCGGGGTGGGGAATCCTGATGGATTCCGTTCGACTGGTGGTCGACGCGGCGCGCGCGCGCGGCGACGACATCGCGGCGGACATGTACGTGTACACCGCCGGTGGCACCGGGCTCGAGGCGACGATTCCCAGTTGGGCGCAAGAAGGCGGCACCGATTCCCTCAAGGCGCGATTGGCGAATCCTCAGATCCGCGCCCGGCTCAAGCGCGAAGTCGAAACCGGGTCCGAGGGATGGTGGAACATCATCCAGTCGGCCGGCGGTTGGGGCGGAATCGTTCTCGTGAACGCGCGAAACCCGGCCAACGCGAAGTACGAGCAGCGGACGATCGCGCAAATCGCGCACGAACAAAACAAGGATCCCGCCGACGCGGCGTGGGATCTCGTGGCGCAAGGGAACGGACGCGTGATGGCGATCTACCACATGATGGGTGAGCCCGACATCGAGACCGCGCTGCGCTTTCCGTGGACGAGCATCGGCAGCGACGCCGGCGCCGTTCTACAGCTCGGTGTCCCCGACGCGACCGGCCTGCCGCACCCGCGCAGCTTCGGCAACTTTCCGCGCGTGATCGCGAAGTACGTCAAACAGCGCAACGTGCTCACGCTCACGGAGGCGATCCGCAAGATGACCGGCTGGCCCGCGGCCCGGATGCGACTCGCCAATCGCGGAACGATCGAGGTCGGCAACTGGGCCGACGTGACGATCTTCGACTACGACGCGATCGAGGACAAGGCGACCTACGAGAAGCCGATGGAATTCCCGACCGGCATCGAGTGGGTCCTCGTGAACGGCGTTGTGACGATCGATCGCGGCAAGCACACGGGCGCCAAGGCGGGCAAAGTGCTGTGGGGGCCGGGGACGTCGTTGAAGCCATAGCTCCGGCTACGCGCGCGCAGGCGTGCCGGCTACGAGTGGCGGTTCGGAAAAACTCAACGCAGATGACGCAGACTTTGAAAAGCAATGCCGCAGACTACCAGCGAAACAGTCTGCGGCATTGTCGTTTCAAGTCTGTGTCGTCTGCGTTGAAATTGTTTCACGCCAACCTTGTGGCCGGACGGGCGCTTGCGCGTTCTCACAAAAGCTTCACCATTATTGCTTTTCGGTTCAATCAGTCTTGCCTTTCAGTTTCCCGCGGCTCCTGCCCAGTGTATCAACTCGACCACGCTAGCGCGTCGGCGGCTTGACGCGATCGATCGGCGCCGGGCGTGCGACCCGCGTCACGGGATGCTGGTCGAGCAGCTTGAGCGCTTCCTGCACGGCGCGCTCGAGTTGAGGATCGTGCCCCTTCGACACCTCGGCCGCGGAGTACTCGACCTGGAATTCCGGCGTGACGCCCTGATTCTCCACGGCCCAGTGCCCGTTCATGTCATAGAACGCTAAGCTGGGCGCCGTGATGCCGCCGCCGTCGATCGTCGGCGGCGTGCCGGTCGTGCCGACGAGGGCGCCCCAGGTCCGCGTTCCAACCAGCGGGCCGATGTGGCGCATCTGGAAGTAATAGGGGAGCGCGTCGCCGCCCGAGCCGGCCGACTCGTTCACGATCATCACCTTGAGACCGTAAATGCCGGCGGCCGGCGTCGTGAACGTCTTGCCGTCGCGCATCGCGAAATAACCCATCGGCTTTCGATCCAGCTCGTTCACGATGTAGTCGGCGACCAATCCGCCGTGGTTGTATCGCTCGTCGATGATCGCGCCGTCTTTCCCCTGCTGTGAGTAGAAGTAGCGCGTGAATGCCTGGTAGCCCGGAATCGTCGTGTTCGGCAGCCAAACGTACGCCAACCGGCCGTGCGACAACTCGTCGACCTTGCGCCGATTGTCCTCGATCCAGGCGCGCGTGCGCAGTCCGTCCTCACTCGCCACGGGAACGACGGTCACGACGCGCGACCCCTCGTTCGTCGGCGCGCCGTTGACGCGAATGGCGATCTGATGCCCGGCGGTGCCCTCGAACAGCGAGTACACGTTGGTCGGCGGCGCGATCGGGCGGCCGTTCACCTCGAGGAGATAGTCGCCTTCCTTCACGTCGATGCCGGGCGCGCTGAGTGGCGCGCGCAGATCGGGGTTCCAATTCTCGCCGGTGTAAACGCGGTGCAGGCGATAATGGCCGTTCTCCACCGTGTAGTCCGCGCCGAGGAGACCGACGCTCACCGGCGGGTCGCTCGGCACGTCGCCGGGGCCGAGCAGGTACGAGTGACCGACGACGAGCTCACCGCCGGTCTGCGCCATGAGATATCCGAGATCCGCGCGGTGATTCACGAATGCGACGAGCGGTTCGTACTTCGCTTCGACGGCTTTCCAATCCGCGCCGTGCAGCTTGGCGTCGTAGAAGAATTCCCGCTGCTGCCGCAGCCCTTCATGGAAGATCTCCGCCCACTCGGCGCGCGGGTCGACCCAACTCTCCAACGCCGCGACGTTGATCACGCCGTCGCCGACCTTCGCCGGTCCGGTCGTCGCGACGATCCCCCATCGCGCGCCGGTGCCGACGCCCGCGGCGTAGAGCAATTTTTTTCGGTCGGCGGACAGCGTGAACGACCGAATGCCGTCGAGGAAGGTGGACGCACCACCGGGAGCGGGGTTGCCGGGAACGCGAAGCTGGTAGCGCTGGAGCCGCGTCGTCGCTCGGCCGCTGCCTTCGGTGACGGTTTCCGAATAGAAGATCGTGCCTGCCGGACCCGCGGCGAGCTGGCCGTAGTCGGCGGCCGGTACGTCGAGGCTCAAGATCCGCTGGCCGATGTTCGCGAAGTCGACGTGCAGAACCGAATCCGCCTTCGCTCGCGGCGCGGCCGGACCGGAGGGCTCGTCGCCCGTTTCCGGCAAGAGCGGCGACGGATCGTTGGCGTTGAGCACCGCGAGATACACCGACCGCTTCGACGGCCGATCCACCGCGCTCATCTCGACCCATCCCGATCGCGGACCGTAATCGGTGCTCGCGAGGAAGTAGAGATACTTGCCGCTTGCGTCGAAGGCCGGCGAGACGGCGTCGGCCAGTGCGTCGGTCAGCTGCCGCGATTGCGGCTCGGCGAGCGAGCGCACGAAAACCGCGCGCATGTGGCTGTCGAGGCTCTTGGTGTACGCGACCCATCGCGAGTCGGAGGACCACGTCGCGTCGAAGCTGCGCCCGGGAGTGTTGTACAAATCCTCATCGAGCTTGGCCGCCTTGCCCGACGCGACGTCGATGGTCCACAGGTTCAGGTGGTTGTCGTCGACGAGCAGCGATTTTCCGTTCGGCGACCACTCGAGCTCGGAGAAGAAGCCCGAGCCGGGAAGTGGAACGGCGCGCGGCGTGCTCAGCCCCGACTGGTCGGCGATCATGAGTTGGTCGTCGCCCTTCGCGTCGGAGATCCATGCCAACTGCCCGCCGTCGGGCGACCAGACGGGATTCCGGTCGTGCGTGCCGGGCGACTTCGTCAGGTTGCGCCAGTCCCCCTTGTCCGCCGGTACGGTAAAGATGTCGCCACGCGCTTCGAACGCGGCGCGCACGCCGGTGGGCGAGAGGCTCGCGTCGCGGATCATACTCGCGACGCGCTTGAACTGCGGCCGCGACCACGGAAAATCGCCGACGACGTCGATCGCGAGTTGCTTCGATTGGCCGCTCTTGATGTCGTACAGGTGGATGAAGCCGTTCTGCTCGTAGACGATCGCGTCGGATCCCGCCGATGCCGTCATCACGTCGGCGTCGTTGTGGCGCGTCAGCTGCTCGAGCTTCTTCGTGGAGAGATCGTACGAGAAGAGATTGCGCGTGTAGTTCCGGTCGGAGAGGAAGTACACCGTGTTGCCGACCCACATCGGGTCGCTGTCGTTGCTGTTCTGCCAGGGCAGCTTCTCGACGGCGCAGGTCGCCAGGTCGATGACGCTGATCGGATGGGTGCGGCCGCCGCGATAGTGGCGCCACATGCTCGCCTCGTACCAATCGGGAATGAACGCCGTCGAAATCTCTTCATAGGCGACGCGCGTGCCGTCGGGCGAGTGAACGCCGCTGAAGGCGCGCGGCATCGGCAGCACTTCCTCGAAGCCGCCGGCGGCCGGCACGGTGAACATCCGAAAGTAGGACGATTGGGGCGCGCTCACGCGCTCGCTGGCGAAGACGACCCGCTTGCCATCCGGCGTCCAGCCGCGTACGCGATCGTTGCCCGGGTGAAAGGTGAGCCGTGTCGGCTCGCCGCCGGCCGTCGGCACGACGTACACGTCGGTGTTTCCGTTCGACGTGCGGCTGAACGCGATGTGTGAGCCGTCGGGTGAGAAGCGCGGCTCCGTCTCGACGTCCGGCGTCGACGTGAGACGGCGCGCCGGTCCGCCGGACCGTGTCGCGACCCAGAGGTCGCCGCCATACTCGAACGCGATCACGTTGCCGTTGATCGCCGGGTGTCGAAGAAGGCGGGTGCCTTGGGCCGCGGCGGCCGAGGACAGAAGGACGAATCCGGCAGCGAGCGAAACCAGTCGGCGTGACATGCGTTCTCCGGAAGGAAGGGCGGCCACGCTCGAGTCGGTGGCCGCGCGGCGTACAACTTTGGTATTCCTGCACGGCGGCGACGCCGCCGATTTCGACGACGTCGACTAGGAGCGGCGTTCCGACGGACCCGCGCCGTTGCCGTCGGCGCCGGCGTCCCACAGATGCCAGCTGCCCCGCTCGCCGTGCTCGGCGATCACGTTCGACAGGCGCACGGCCGCGTTCTGCCAGTTCGTTTCCACTGCGTGCTGCGCGGCCCGGCGGTCGCCCTTCGCGATGGCGGAGGCGATCGTCTCGTGCTCTTTGACCGACGTGGGCAACTCGTCCAACAACACGTTGACGTAGAGCCGCGCGTAGCGCTCGCTCTGCGGTTTGATGGCGCGGTGCAGCGCGACGACGCGCGGCCCGGCGACGCCTTCGACGTACGTCGCGTGGAACTGGAGGTCGAGGTCGAACAGACGCGCCGGTGACGCTTTGGCCTTCGCCGCGACGCCGAGCGCGCGGTTCACCTCGCGCAGCCGCGCGACGAGTTGCTTCCGCTGCTCGGTCGGCAGCGACGCCGCTTCGCTCGCCGCGAGCCCCTCGAGGTGGCCGACGATGAGAAAGACTTCGCGGCCGTCGCCGCGCGTGAGCGGCGTGACGATCAGCCGCTGATCGCCGGCTCGCCCCACCGACGCGACCAATCCTTCCTGCTGCAAGCGGTGCAGCGCGCTGCGAATGGGCGTGCGGCTCAATCCCATGCGGGCGACGACGGCCCGCTCGGCGATGCGCGCGCCCGGGGGAAGTTGTCCGGAAATGATCAGGGAGCGCAGCTCGGTGTAGACGCGCGTCACGTTGTCGGGGGCGTCCTTACCCGCGGCGCGGCCGGCGGACGGCCGGTGCGACGCGGTAGCCGAACGCGAGGCGGGCGCGGGACGGCGCGGTTTCGGTGAGGGCACGTCGGAATTGTACGACGGCGTCGAGGGCGCCAGCAAGACCGATGTGACCGCCCTTGACGAGCGCAGGTTGGTATACCAGAATGGTCGATCCAACTGGCGTGCCTCAGTCGCGACCTGACGATCCGACCGTCGTTACGCGAGCGCGCTAGCCCTCCCCCCCCCGGATCTCGTCCATCGCATGCTGCGTATCGCCCGTGTGACGCTTCGCGAGATCCAGCTCGCCCTCAAAGAGCCGTTTCGGATCTCCTCCGGTGTCATGTCGACGCGCCGCATCTTGCTCCTCGAGCTCGAGGACGAGAGCGGCGCGAGCGCGTGGGCCGAGTGCGTCGCGTTCCAGCTGCCGATCTACACGCCCGAGACGGTCGACACGGCCTGGCTCGCCATCCGCGAGTGGCTTGCTCCGCGGATCGTGGGACGCGAGTTGAGCGGTCCCGCGAACGTCCACGACATCCTCGCCCGCGACATCCGCGGGCACGATATGGCGAAGGCCGCGCTCGAGATGGGATGCTGGGGACTGGCCGCCGAGCTCGAACAGGTTCCGTTGGCGGCGCTGCTCGGCGGCACGCGCGACCACGTTCCGACCGGCATCTCGCTCGGTATTCAATCGTCGCCCGACCGGCTCGTCGACCGTGCCGTGGCCGCTGTCTCGGCGGGCTATCGAAAGGTCAAGCTCAAGATTCAGCCGGGGCAGGATGTGGCGTACGTGCACGCCGTGCGCGCCGCCGTCGGGGCCGACGTCGATCTGATGGTCGACGCGAACGCCGCGTATTCGATCGACGACGCCTCGCACCTCGCGGCGCTCGACGCGTTCAACCTCGTGATGCTCGAGCAGCCGTTCGGCGCCGACGCTCTCTTGCAACTCGCCGAGTTGCAGCGGCGCATGACGACCCCGATCTGCCTCGACGAGTCGATCGTCGACGTCACGCGCGCGCACGACATGATCGCGCTCGGCAGCGGACGGATCATCAACATCAAGCCGGGACGCGTCGGTGGATTCGCGGCGTCGATCGCGATTCACGACGTCTGTCGCGGCGCAAACGTGCCGGTGTGGTGCGGCGGCATGTTGGAGAGCGGGATCGGGCGCGCGTACAATGTCGCGCTGGCGTCGCTCCCAAATTTCTCGCTGCCCGGCGACTTGAGTCCGAGCGCGCGCTACTGGGCGCGCGACGTCGTCTCGCCCGAGTGGACGATGGACGCGAACGGCATGGTGGCGGTTCCGCGCGACCGGCCGGGGCTGGGCGTCGACGTCGACGTCGAGATGATCGAATCGCTCACGGTGCGGTCCGAAGTCGTGCGCGCCGGCGACGCGCTGGTGGCCGTGTGACCGCGACTCACGATGCCGGTCTGCGGCGCACGCTCGGATTCACGGATCTCCTCCTGCTCACGCTCGGGACGGTGATCGGATCCGGCATCTTCATCGTGCCCGGCGTCGTGCTCAAACAAACGCAGGGACATCTCGGCGTCGCGTTGCTCGTCTGGATCGTCGGCGGCGTGGTGTCGTTTCTCGGCGCACTCACCTACGCCGAGCTCGGCGCGATGACGCCGGAGGCGGGCGGATTGTACGCGTACATTCGCGACGCGTTCGGTCCGCTGCCGGCCTTTCTATATGGATGGGCGAGCTTCCTCGTCATCGCCAGCGGATCGGTGGCGACGCTGGCCGTCGCGTTCTCGGCGTATCTGGGGCAGCTCGTCCCGCTCTCGCCGGTCGGCGCGAAGGCCGCGTCGACGTTGATGATCGTGGTGATCGCGGCGATCAACGTCCGCGGCACACGGCACAGCGCGACGGTGGAGAATTCGGCGACCTCGATCAAAGTCGGCGCGCTTCTCGTCATCGGCATCGCGCTCGCGGTCGCCGGACACGCGTGGCCCGCGCCGGCGTCGCTCTGGCCGCCCGCGTTGACGACGTCGGTGATGTCGGGGTTCGGCGCGGCGATGATCGGCGTGCTCTGGGCATACGAGGGGTGGCAGTACGTCACCTTCTCCGCCGGCGAGACGCGCGATCCGCAGCGTGTCTTTCCGCGCTCGATCGCCGTCGCGACGTTCGCGCTGATCGTGCTCTACTTGCTCGCGAACGTCGGCTACGTCGCGGCGATCGGCCCGGCCGCCGCGTCGCAGAGCGGCCACGTCGCCGCCGACGCCACCGCCGCCGTGTTCGGATCGTTCTCCGGCAAGCTGCTGAGCATTCTCGCGCTGGTCTCGATCTTCAGCGCGACGAACGGGCTCACGCTCACCGCGCCGCGACTCTACTTCGCGATGGCGCGCGACGGATTGTTCTTCGCTCGTCTCGCCAGGGTCAGCGAGCGCTTCGCGACCCCGGCATCGGCGATCGTGCTGTTGTCGTGCTGGTCCATCGTCCTCGCGCTCACTGGCACGTTCGAGCAGCTTCTCACCTACGTGGTCTTCGCCGGCTGGATCTTCTACGGCCTCGGCGCGCTGGCCGTTTTCGCGTCTCGACGTCGCGCGCCGGATGCGGTGCGGCCATTCCGAACGCCGGGCTATCCGGTGACACCTCTCGTCTTCGCCCTCGCCGCCGCGCTGCTCGTCGGCAACACGCTGTACAGCCAAACGCGCCAGGCGGCAATCGGGCTCGTCGTGGTTTTGCTCGGAACTCCGGTCTACTTCCTCTGGCGCTCGCGTTCGCGGCGTCGTGAAGGGGATACAGCGCCGGCGTTCTCGTCGTGATTCGTGGTCGGTCGTGCTTACCATCACTGGAGGAACGGATGCGAGCTCTCGTTGATCAGTGCCTGCGTCGCAGGCTCTTGATCCTGGCGTCTTTGGCGATCGCGACGACGCGATTCGTCGGTGCGCCGGTCGACGTATACGCACAGACAGAAACCGGCATCGTCGCCGGCCGCGTGACCGACACGCGCTCCGGCCAGCCGGTCGCGGGAGCGAATCTCCAGGTGGCAGGAACGCGGCTCGGCGCGGTCACCGGCGACGACGGGCGCTATCGCATCGTCGGAGTGCCGACCGGCGCCCGAACGATCATCGTGCTGCGCCTCGGTTACGCGCTGAATCGGCAGACGGTCAACGTCACCGCCGGCGTCACGGTCACTCACGAAGTCGGGTTGCAGCAGAGCGCCGTCGCACTCGACCAGATCGTCGTGACCGGAACCGCCGGCGAGACCGAGCGCAAGGCGATCGGGAACACCGTATCGACGATTGACGCGTCGACCGAAGTGCTGAAAGCTTCGCCGCCGGACCTCGCGAACCTTCTCCGATCGCGCGCCGCCGGCGTGGACATTCAGCCGATCAGCGGTCGCATCGGCACCGGACCGTCGATTCAGATCCGCGGGCCGAGTAGCATCGGTCTCTCGAACAATCCGCTGATCTACATCGACGGTGTGCGCGTCAACAACGCGACCAACCTGGGCCCGACAGGAATCTCCGGTGGTCTCGGCGCGCAGGGCAATCCGGTCGAGAGCCGGATGAACGACATCAACCCGGCGGACATCGAGAGCATCGAGATCATCAAGGGTCCGGCGGCGGCCACCATCTATGGCACCGAAGCGGCGAACGGGGTGATCCAGATCATCACGAAGAAAGGGGCATCGGGACGCGCGGAGCTCCACACCTCGATATCGGAAGGGCCGATGTTCTTCCGCGACGCCGAGGGCCGCGTGCCGACCAACTACGACAAGGACAAGGCGGGCAACATCGTTCCCTGGAACGGCGTGAAGGCGATGTCCGACAGCGGCACGCCGATCTTCAAGACGGGGCTCGAGCGCCACTACTCGACGGCGGTCGTCGGCGGCATCGACCAGCTGCGCTATTACGGCTCGCTCGGCTACCAGAACGACTACGGCATCGAGCCGAACAACCTGCAGCGCGAGTTCAACGCGCACCTGAACATGAGCACGCCCCTCGGCACGTCGACCGACGTATCGACGAGTCTGAACTTCATCGACATGTCGACCCACCTCGGCGCGGACGTCGGCGCGTCGGCGTTGCTCGGCGCGATGGCGGGGCATTCGCTGCTCTTCCCGGCGGCCGCGGGTTTCTATCCGGGTTTCCCGGTCGCCGTGCCGCAGACGCTGTACGACAACGCCACGGGGCTCAACCGTTTCACCGGAAGCACGACGGTCAACAATCAGCTCACCCACTGGTTCACGCATCGCGCCGTGCTGGGGCTCGACTATACCGATCAGGACGACCGCGCAATCGAACACTTCGCGCCACCGGCGCTGCAACCGTTTCTGTCGGCTGCCGCGGCGGGCGGGCGGATCGGTCAGACGCTTCGCCGGACGACGCTGATCACGGCTGATTACGCGGGCACCGCAAAGCTCGATCTCAGCTCCTTCCTCGTCTCGTCGACGTCGGTCGGCGGCCAATTCAACAATTCAGAAGCCAATCAGAGCTTCCTCGGCGGACAGGGCTTCCCGGCGTCCGGCGTCGAAACCGTGAGCGCAGCCGCGACGGCGGCATCCGCCACGCAGGCGCAGACCGTCAACACGACGATCGGCGGCTACGTGCAAGAGCAGGTCGCGTGGCGCGACCGTCTGTTCCTCGTCGGTGCCGTGCGCGTGGACAACAACAGCTCGTTCGGTTCGGACTTCAAGTGGGTCACGTATCCCAAGGCGAGCGCGTCGTGGGTGGTGAGCGACGAGCCGTTCTGGAAGTGGAGCGATCGCGTCAACGCGCTGCGGCTGCGCGCCGCATACGGCGCGGCTGGGCGGCAACCGACGGCGTTCAGCGCGCTGCAGACGTTCTTGCCGGTCCAGGGTCCCAACGGCACGAACGCGGTCACGCCGAGCACCTTGGGCAACGCGGACTTGCGTCCCGAGCGTGGCACGGAAACAGAGCTCGGTTTCGAAGCCGGCCTGTTCAACCGGCTGAGCGTCGACTTCACGCACTACAACAAGACGACGCAGAACGAAATCGTGCAGCAGCCGGTCGCGCCGTCGAGCGGTTTCTCCGGCAGTCAGTTGGTCAACCTCGGCAAGGTCACCAACAACGGCATCGAGCTCGAGGCACGACTCCAGGCGATCGAGCGGCGCAACTTCAGCTGGGAAGTGACGGGCAACCTCACGACGATCCACAACGAGATCAAGAGCAACATCACGAACGCGATCGCGAGTACGGGGCAATACAACATCGTCGGATATCCGATCGGCGGCCTCTGGACGCGCCGCGTCGTTTCGGCGGATCGCGATGGCACGACCAACTTGCCGATCAACGTGCTGTGCGACGGCGGGGCCGGGAAAGCGCCGGTCGCGTGCGCGTCGGCGCCGTTCGTCTACGTCGGCAACCCGACGCCCACGAAGACCTTCTCGCTCGGCAACACGCTGATGTTCGGCAAATCGCTGCGGCTGTACGCGCTCGTCGACGGCCGTCGCGGCAACACGATCTGGAACCAGAACGAAGAGATTCGCTGCGATGGTCTCGCCGGCGCCCCACTGTGCCGCGCGAATTACTACCCGCTCGAGTATTCACCGACGTACCTGGCTGACGCCGCCCTCAGTGCTGCCATCAATGGCAATCTCGATGCCTTCATGGAGGATGGATCATTCGTCAAGCTGCGCGAGCTCTCGGCGACGTACTTCATTCCGACTCGCTTCCTGCGTGTGACCAACCCGTCCATCACGTTTGCCGCGCGAGAGCTGCACACGTGGACGAACTATCGCGGGATCGACCCCGAAGGCGCCGCGCAGAGCACGACGAGCAACAACGGCGCGACGGCGATCGATCAGGGCGTGATTCCGCCGCTCACGCGTTTCCTCGTGACCTTCAACTTCTCCTGGTGACCTATGCGACGAACACTAGCCTTCGGCATCGTGCTGGTGGCGGTCGCCGCCTGCACGGATCTCGCGACGCTGACCCAGTCCAACCCCGGTGCGCTTTCGACCGCCACCGTGTATACGCCGCTCAACGCGTCGCTCATCGTGAACGGAGCGATCAGCGACTTCGAATGCGCCTACTCGCGATACGTCGTGGGGTCGGGCGTCTTTACCGACGAACTGGCTGACGGCATCTCGAACGCCGCCAACTTCGACTACGACCGGCGCACGTTGCCGACGAGCGCGACGTACGGGACGGGCAGTTGCACCTCGGCGAACCAGCAGCCGGCGATTTACACGCCGCTCTCGATCGCTCGGCGGTCGGCCGACACCGCGATCGCGTTCCTCAAGGGTTGGACCGACGCGCAAATGCCAGCCGGCGTCAACCGCACGAAGCTCATCGGCCAGTCGTACGCCTACGCCGGCTACAGCCTCGTGCTGCTCGGCGAAGGCATGTGCACGGCGGCGATCAACCTGGGACCGGAGCTTCAACCGGCCCAGGTGTTCGCCGAGGCCAAGTCGAGATTCGATTCGGCGATCGTGGCGGCGACCGCGGCGTCCGATCCCACGACGGTGAGCTTGGCGACGCTCGGGCGCGCGCGCACGCAGCTCGATTTGGGCAATGTGGCCGCGGCGGGCACCGACGCCGCGACGATCGCGGCGACGTTCATCGTCAACACGTCCCCCGACGCCGTCAACGTCCGTCGCCAGAACTTCTCCTTCTTCACGATCAACAACAGCAGCTTCGCCACGGTGGACCCGAGCTTCCGCGGCCTGACGGTCAACGGCGCGGCTGATCCGCGCGTCGCCGTTACGTCGACGGGAAAGAATGGCACGGCGCCGGGCGCGGCGATTTTCACGCCGGACAAGTACCCGACGTTCGCGACGGCGATGCCGGTCGCGCGCTACGCCGAAGCGCAGTTGATCGTCGCCGAGGCGAAAGCGGCGGCCGGTGATCTCCCGGGCTCGGTCGCGGCGATCAACGCGGCGCGTGCGACGCACACGGGTCTCCCGGCGTTCGACGGAACGGGGCAGACCGCCGCGCAGCTCAAGACGCAGATCATCGAGGAGCGTCGCCGCGAGCTGTTCCTCGAAGGGCATCGCCTCGGCGACCTGCGCCGGTACGGCCTGGCGTTCACGCCGGCCAGCGGTACGGCGTACGCGGGCGGTGGCAACTACGGCACGGAGACGTGCTTCCCGCTTCCCGACGTCGAGCGAATCAACAATCCCAGCATCGCGAAGGGACCGTGACAAAACTTCACACGGCGCGCCCGGCGAGGATTTCCCTCGCCGGGATGCTTCTCGTCGTCGCCGCCTCGTCGGCCGCGGCGGCGCAGGAGCCATATCCCGGACTCGACGCGTACATCGCGAAGGCGGTTCAGACCTGGAAGATCCCGGGGATGAGCGTGGCGATCGTGCGCAACGATACGGTCGTCTACACGAAGGGCTTCGGGACGCTGTCCGCGCAAAACCACGCGGCCGTCAACGACCAGACGCTCTTCGAGATCGGCTCGAGCTCCAAGGCGTTCACGGCGACACTCGTCGCGATGCTGGTCACCGACGGCAAGATGCGTTGGGAAGACCATCTGTCCGATTATCTACCGGGGTTCAGGCTGTACGACCCGGTAGCGAACGAGGCGGTGACGCTTCGCGACGCACTCACGCACCGGAGCGGGATCGCGCGCGGTGAGCTCGTCTGGCTCGGCTCCGGCATCTCGCGCGACGACGTGCTTCACCGCATCCGCTTCCTCAAGCCGGAATCGCCGTTCCGATCGAAGTATTCATATCAGAACATGATGTTCCTCGCCGCGGGGCAAGCGGCAGGGAAGGCGGCCGGCAGCAGCTGGGACGCGCTCATCCCGCAGCGAATCTTCGGCCCGCTCGGCATGACGTCCTCGGTCACGACGTCGAAGGGGCTCGCCACGACGAACGTCGCGCGCCCCCACACGTTGGACCACGACACGGCGATCGTCGAAGGCATGTTCGACGGCGAGAATATCGGTCCAGCAGGGTCGATCCTCTCGAACGCGAAGGACATGGGGCAGTGGCTGCGCTTCCAGCTGAACGACGGCGTCGTCGGCGGAAAGCGACTCGTCAACTCGACGGCGCTCCGCGAAACTCACTCGCCGCAAATCCTCGCGGTGGCGGGCGCGCCGCCGGCGGGACGCGGCGGCGGAGGAAATCCCGCCGCGAGCGATTCGATTCCCGTCACGCACTTCAGCTCGTATGGCATGGGCTGGTTCGTCGAGGACTATCACGGTCAGCTGATGTGGCAGCACGGCGGGAACACGACCGGCATGACCGCGGCGGTGGGCATGCTCCCCGAGAAGCACATTGGCGTCGCGGTATTGAGCAACATGCAGGGCGCTCAGCTACCCGCGGTCGTCATGCACTACATCTTCGACCGCGCGCTCGGCCTGCCGATGAAAGACCTGAGCGCCGAGGCGTACGACCGCTATCTCGTGCAGCGAAAGCGCGCCGATTCGGTCGCGGCGGCGCAGGCCGTCGACCATCCGAAGGACGCCAAGCCTCCAGTGCCGATCAACGCGTTCGTCGGCACGTACGCGGACAGTTTGTACGGCGAGGCGACCGTGTCGATCGTCGAAGGCCAACTCGAGCTGAGGCGCGGCGACTGGCACGGGGCACTGCAGTATTGGAACGCCAACAACTTCCGTTGGCTGCTTCCCCCCGGCTCACCAGCCGGGCAAATCAACATCAAGTTCGAGATCTCGCCCGACAATACCGTCAGCGGGCTCTGGTTCGGCATCGGCAACGACCTCACGCTGCTCGGTAGAAAGAGCACCGGAGGGCGCGGCGGCCGAGGCGGACGCGGCGGATGATTCGCATGACTCGGGACGGGGGCCCGATCATCAAAGGGTGTTTGCTCGGCGCCGTCGCGCTCGCGGGGGTGGCGGGTGCGCAGACGCAGATTCCACCCTCGGTCGAGTTCAGCGTGCCCAAGCCGCCCACCGTCGCGGTGAGCGATTCAGGCGCGTTCCTGTCGTACGAGTTGCACGTCAGCAATCTCACACCGACGGCGATGTACCTGCGTCGCGTGGAGGTGCTCGACGCGAACACCCGCGCGTCCGTATTCACGTTGGCGGACAGCGCGCTGGTTCGCGCGATCACGCGAGTCGCGCCGCCAACTTGCCGCGCCGATCAGACGAACCGGCCGGCGGTCGAGTGTCTTCCGGCGTCGGAGCGTACGCAGATTCCCGGGGGGATCCGCGCGTACGTGTATCTCTGGATTCCAGTCGACGCCAAGCGGCCGCCGGCCAAGCTGTATCATCGCCTCACCCTCGCGCGGATCGGAACGGATTCGAGCGACGTGGTGCTGGAGGGCACGGCGATTCCCGTCGCGACGGGTCTCGCGGCCATCTCCGCGCCGTTCCACGGCCAATGGGCCGCCTTCAACGGCCCGTCGAATTCGTCGGGGCACCGACGCTTGGTGCTCGGGCTCGACGGACACACCGCCATCGGGCAACGGTTCGCGATCGATTTCCTCCAGCTCGATTCGACGGGAAGCTCGCACCGCGGCGATCCGGCCAAGAACGAGAACTACTACGCCTATGGAACGCCGCTCATGGCGGTGGCCGACGGCGTGATCGCGGCGACCAAGGATAGCATTCCGCAAAACGTGCCCGGCGCCAACTCGCGCGCCGTGCCGATCACGATGACGACGGTCGGCGGCAACTACGTCGCGATCGACATCGGCCAAGGGCGCTACGCGCTCTACGCGCACCTGCAGCCTGGATCGTTGCGCGTGAAAGTGGGCGATCGCGTCAAACGCGGACAGGTGATCGCGCTGCTCGGCAACTCCGGCAATTCCACCGAGCCGCACGTGCATTTTCAGATCGCCGACGGGCCGACCTTCCTGTCGTCGGAAGGCATTCCGTACGCGATGAATTTCGATGTCGTCGGTAACTGCGGCATCTCCGTCACCAACGGCCAGGCCGTCATCAAGTGTTCACATCACGCACCCGTCGCGGTAAAGGGCGGCGTGCCTCTGCAGAACGAGCTCATTCGCGTCCCGTAGGAAGGAGGGGAGACATGCGGCAAGCGCATATTCGGGCCTTGATCACGGCGTCGATCATCTCCGTCCCGTTCATCGGGAGCGACGCGCAGTCGAAGCCGACGATCGAGCAGTTCCTTTCGCCGGCGTATCCGTCGGAGTTGGTCTCGGCGAAGAAGGCGGACCGGATCGCGTGGATCGCGTACGACCGTGGGCGGCGCAACATCTACACGGCCTCGGCGCCGGACTTCAAGCCGGTCCGCCTGACGAAATTCCTCGACGACGACGGAATCATTCTGTCGGAGCTCGAGATCTCCGACGACGGCTCGATCGTGACGTTCGTCCGCGGCAGCGAGCCCAATCGGGTCGGCTGGATCGCCAATCCCAGCAGCGACCCGCAAGGCCCCGACCGCGCGATCTGGGCCGCGTATACCAATGCAAGCGCCGCGTGGCGCCTCGGTCCGGGGGCCGGCCCCGCGCTTGCGCCCGACGGCCGCAACGTCGTGTTCTCGCGCGACGGACAGATCTTTCGATATCAGGTGGTGCCGCGCGCGGCGGCGCCCGCCGAAAAGGACCAGCAGCCGTACATAAAGGAGTGGGGGCGCAATGGGAATCCGCGCTGGTCGCCGGACGGCGCGAAGCTCGCGTTCGTCAGCGCCCGCGACAATCACTCGCTCATCGGCGTGTACGACGTTCGCACGCGGCGGCTGCACTACGTCGCGCCGAGCGTCGACGTCGACGGAAGCCCGACGTGGTCTCCGGACGGCAAGCGGCTCGCCTTCGTTCGCCGTCCCGGGGTTCCTTTCGGACTTCAGGCCCAGGCCGGCGATGGAAGCATCGGCAATCCTGGCGGCCCCGGTGGCCGCGCCGGCCGCGGCGGAGCCGGTCGCGGGGCAGGAGCGGCGGCCCGCGGCGCGAGCGATGCCGGCGGTGGCCGAGCCGACGGCATGTATCGCGCGGCATTCACGGGTGGTTATACGATTTCTCTGATGGTCGCCGACATCGCCGGCTGTCCGACGCCGGCCGGCGGTTGCGAGGCGCACGAGTTCTGGCACAATCAACCGAACGACAAGACCTTCCCGACGGTCGCCGGAATCGCGTGGGCCGGGACGCGTGTCATCTTCCCGCAAGAGCCCCAAGAGTGGATCCGCTGGTACTCGGTCGCGGTGGACGGCGGCGCGGAAGCCGGGCCGGTCGAGCTCACACCGGGCGAGGGCGCCGTCGAAACGACCGGTCTGTCTCGCGACGGGACGACGCTCTTCTACGCCACGAACGCGGGCGACATCGATCGACGCCATCTATGGAAGGTGCCGACCGCCGGCGGCCCCGCCGTGCAAATCACGACCGGCGATCAAATCGAGATGTACCCGGCGCCGCTCTCTTCGGGGAAACAAGTGGCGGTTCTGACGTCCGGCGGCACGCTGCCGTTGTCCGTCGGCGTCGTGTCGTCCGAGGCAGGGTCCGCGAACGGCACGAGTCCGCGCCGTCTCATCTTCCCGACGCTGCCGGCCGAGTTCCCGGCCGCCGCGCAAGTCGCGCCGACCGCCGTCGTGCTCAAGGCCGATGACGGAATGGAGTTCCACAACCAGCTCTTCCTGCCGAAGAATCTCAAAGCTGGTGAAAAACGGCCGGCGATCATCTTCGTCCATGGCGGCCCGATCCGGCAGATGCTGCTCGGCTACCACTACATGGATTTCTACGCGACGGCGTACGCGGTGAACGAGTGGCTCGCGAGCCAGGGCTACGTCGTGATGTCCGTGAACTACCGTTCGGGCATCGGCTACGGGAAGTCGTTCCGCACCGCGCCCAACACGGGCGGACGCGGCAACGCCGAGTACAAGGACGTGATCGCGGCGGGGAAATACTTGCAGTCGCGGCCGGACGTCGACGCGTCGCACGTCGGGATCTGGGGCTTGTCGTACGGCGGCGTGCTCACGTCGCAGGCGCTGGCGCGCAACTCCGACGTCTTCGCCGCCGGCGTCGACATGGCCGGCGTGCACCTGTGGGGCAATTCGCTCGACACGACCGAAGTGTCGTTCAAGTCCTCGGCCATCTCGGCGATCGATTCGTGGAAGTCGCCGGTGCTGATCTGGCACAACGACGACGACCGCAACGTCGAGTTCTCGCAGACGATCGGTCTCGTGGACCTGCTCCGCGCGCGCAACGTGTACTACGAGTTGATCGTAAATCCCGACGATACGCACGAGACGCTCGTCCACAGCCGATGGCTCTACGTGTTTGGCCGCATGGACACGTTCTTCAAAAAGTTCTTGCGCAACGAAGCGGTGTCGAACAGTCAATGACGCGATCCTCGCCGTTGCGGGCGCCGGCGGTCGAATCACCCGGTGCCGCGGGAAGTGTGCCGACGTCGCGCACGCACCCATCCGTCGAGATTCGGACGCTCCGAACCGTCGAGGAGTGCGAGGCGTGCGTCGCGCTCCAGCGTCACGTGTGGGGATTCGAGCCGACCGACGTCGTTCCCGTTACGCTGCTGCACGTGGTGGACTACGTCGGCGGACTCGCCGCCGGGGCGTTCGACGCCGGTGGTGAGCTGTTGGGGTTCGTGTTCGGCGTGAGCGGTGTGCGCGACGGCGAGCTGGTTCACTGGTCGCACATGCTTGGCGTTCGCGAGTCGGCGCGAAACCTTGGCCTGGGACGCATGCTCAAGGAGCACCAGCGCGCCGCGCTGTCGAAGCTGGGTATCCGCCGCGTGTTCTGGTCGTTCGATCCGCTCATGGCGAAGAACGCGTACTTCAACTTCAATCGCCTGGGCTCGTCGGTCGTCGAGTACGTGCCCGACATGTACGGCACGACGATGAGTCCGTTGCATCTCGGTCTTCCCACCGACCGACTCATCGTGATGACGCTGACGTCGGCGGTGGAATCCGACCGGCATCAGCCGCCGAGTGGTCGGCTGCCCCTATTGTCTCCGTTCCCGAGAGAGGGAGACCAGCCGCTCGATACGGGGGGCGGCCAGCGCCCGCCGCCGCCGAATGTGCTCATCGAGGTGCCGTCGGACATCCTCGCCATCACTCAGCGATCGCTGGCCACCGCGCGTCAATGGCGGCTTGCCGTGCGCGATCACTTTCGGTGGGCGTTGTCCAGCGGCTACGATGTCGACTCGGTGCGCCGCGACGCGGCCGATGATCGCGAGTTCTACGTCCTGAGGTATTCCGGCCGAGGCACGAAAGGCTGAGCGCCGAGTACTGCGACGGCCGGCGCCCGGCGAACCTGTCACCACCCTGACAACGGTTCGTCGGGCGTCTTGCGCTTGACACCGACGCCTGCAGGTCGCAGCGTGCCGCGATCCCGCGTTGTCCTTTTTTTCGCGCCTGCCTCGACTCGGAGCCACTCCGATGAAACGTCTCGTCGCCGTCACCGCTGTCGCGATCGCTGTCGCTCCGCCTCTGCTTGCGCTCTCCGCCCAACAGCCGTCGACCGACGGACCGTACAAGGTGCTGAAGCGCGCCAAGGTCGGCGGCGAGGGCGGCACCGACTACATCTACGCCAACTCGGTCGACCGTCGGCTGTACATCACGCGCAACGCCGTGCGCGCCGTCGCCGCCACAGACAGCACCCCCGCCCGGGATTCCGTACCTGGCCGCGTCACCGTGTTCGACCTCGAGACGCTCCAGCCGCTCGGCACCATCCTCAACGGCGGCGGCAACGGCGCGACGGTGGACGCCAAGACGAACCACGGCTTCGCGAGCAGCCACCCGAACATCTCGATGTTCGACACGAAGTCGATGCAGATGATCAAGACGATCGACCCAACCGATGGAATGCAGCCTCCAAATCGATTCAGCCCCGACGGCATCTACTTCGACGACTTCGACGGCCGAGTCTATATCGGCAGCCACCCGACGAAGGACCTCATCGTGATCGACGCGAAGGACGGCGCCGTCGCCGGCAAGATCCCCCTGCCGGGGACTCCGGAGCAGACGATCGCGGATGGGAAGGGAACGCTGTACGCCCTCATGCAGGACAGCGGTAGCGTCGCGGTGATCGACGAGAAAGCCATGAAAGTCACGAAGGTGTTTCCCTTTGGCGGGAACACCGGATGCAACGGTCTCGCTCTCGACACCAAGAACCACGTGCTCTTTGCCGCGTGCTCTCGGACCGGACCGGCGGGGCCTCCGCAGCCCGGTGCGGCGCCGCCGCCGCCAACGATGGTGATCCTGAGCTCGGAAGACGGAAAAATCCTCACCAAGCTGCCGCTCGCCGGCGGCTCCGACGGCGCGGTGTTCAATCCCGCCACGATGGAGGCTTTCAGCTCCGGCGGCAACGGCACGCTCACTGTCATCAAGGAGAACAGTCCCACGAGTTTCGACGTGGAAGAGAATCTCCAGACGATGAATGGTGCGCGCACACTCACGCTCGATACGAAAACGGGCCACATCTTCGTCATGAGCGTCGAACGCGGGCCGGCCCCGCCGCCTCCGCCGGGCGGCGGCCGTGGCAGTCAGGCGCCGGCGATCCCCGGCTCGTTCACGATTCTCATGATCGGCAAGTAGCGCGGGTTACCGCTTCAGCCAGACGACGGCGTACTGCACGATCGAGCGCCGGTTCATCGGGCTCGTCGGCGCCGGTACGCCGCCGGTCCGGCCGCATTGCGCGCCGTGGGGCCACTGCGACGCGAGGGTGTGCGTCTCGTCGCCGGTGATCG
>DASYSS010000088.1 GCA_036003045.1 Gemmatimonadaceae bacterium | reverse complement strand
GGCCGGCTATCCCCCAGAAATCGGCAGATTGCTCACGTGTTACGCACCCGTTCGCCGGTTGCCCTTGCGGGCCCCCGTGACTTGCATGTGTTAAGCACGCCGCCAGCGTTCGTCCTGAGCCAGGATCAAACTCTCCACAAGAGTATTTGACTAGCTCGTTCAGACTCCGCTGTCTCACGCTGTCGCTTTCGCTTAAGCGAAGACAGCGCGTCCGAATCACGAAATGTTCAGGTTTGAACTCTCCCCTTGGGCCCCGAACGAGCACCAAGGATTAACGAGTTCGCCTCGCACATCCGTTCTTCCCACGTTCGATTATCAATCAGCGATTGCAATAAACCTGTCGCAAACCGCGACAGCCTTCAATTGTATCCGCGCGTAACGCTTGCGTCAAGCGCGAAAGCCAAAATTTTCGAGGGTTTCTACCCCGCCTCTGCACTCTCCCGGCGCCACTCGCACGGCATCCTGACGGACTCGTGCGACGCGTTCTCCCAGGTTCTCGGCGGGCCTTGATTCTACCTACGGATCGCCGCCGAAACAACCCCTATTTCAGAGGCCTTCCGCGCGTCTCCCTGACCTTCTCGAGCATCTCTCGCCGCGATCACCCGAGCCTCGAACAACGCTCGGACCTGCTCGCAAAAGGCGCTCGCCAAAGAACCCCGCACTGTCGCCGAGGTTCCTTCTCGACTGCTACTCACAACAACGGCCGGCCATTCATCGGCCGACCGCAATGGGCCGTGTAGGAATCGAACCTACAACCTAGCGATTAAGAGTCGCTTGCTCTGCCAATTGAGCTAACGGCCCCCCCCTCTCGAGGGCTCACTCGTCTACGCACGCGTCCGCATCCGGTCGGCTGGTCGTGTGGCGCGCCAGGAGGGAATCGAACCCCCGACCCACAGCTTAGAAGGCTGTTGCTCTATCCATCTGAGCTACTGGCGCTTCTCACCAATGGTGCCACGCGATCGTGCCGCTTCTCCATTCCCACGCAGGTCGGGGCGCCCGGATTTGAACCGGGGACCTCCTGCTCCCAAAGCAGGCGCGATACCAGGCTACGCTACGCCCCGCGAGCCTCGCAATGTACCGACAGCGAAAGGCGGAATCAACTGTGACGTACCGACTTCCGCGCGAGATCGGGACGCGCGGCGATCGCGCTCAGCAACTCGCTGAAGGCGCGAGCCCGATGGCTGATCGTCTCCTTCTCCTCTCGGCTCGCCTCGCCGAACGTTCGTCCGCCAAGCTCGTCGGCGGCAAAATAGGGGTCGTACCCGAAGCCCTGGCCGCCACGCGGCGCGTCGATGATGCGTCCCTGCACCTCGCCGCGGCGCACGACCTCGCCGCCGGAATCGATGTACGCGGCGGCACACACGTAGTAGGCCCGCCGATCCTCCACCCCCCCCTCCTCGAGGCGTTCCAGCAACAGCCGGTTGTTTTCGTCGTCGAGCGCGCGTCCAGTGAGATCCGAGCGCCCACTCCACCGCTTGCTCTGCACGCCGGGCAAACCGCCCAACGCCGGCACGACGAGACCCGAGTCGTCCGCGGCCGTCGGCAGCCCGGTCTGCGCGTGGAAATGCCGAGCCTTCGCCAACGCGTTTCCCTCGAACGTGTCGAGCATCTCAAGCTCGTCTTCGACGCGGGACTCGACGATCCCGGCCGCGTCGAGTCCGAGCGCGTCGATGCCGCGGGCCGCGCACATCGGAAGGAGCTCGCGGAGCTTGCCCATGCTGCGCGTCGCGAGCAGCAGCACGGTGTCCACCGCCTAAGCCTCCGCCCCTGCTCCGGCTTCCCAGTTCGAACGCGTGAGCTCGAGCGCCAGCGCGTGCCCCTGCGCGGCGTCCAACTCGCGAAGTCCCTTCACCGCCAGCTCGAGCAATCGATCCAGTTCGGCACGGTCGAAGGTGCCGTGTTCGCCGGTGCCTTGCACTTCGACGAAACGCCCTTCGCTGCTCATCACGACGTTCATGTCGACCGCCGCGCGAACGTCCTCCTCGTAATCGAGGTCGAGACGCGGCGTCGTGCCGATGACGCCGACGCTCACCGCCGAGACGCGCCGCTTGATCGGAGTCTGTCGCAAGCGCCCAGTGGCGAGCAGCCAGGAGAAGGCATCGCTCACCGCGACGCACGCCCCGGTGATCGAGGCTGTCCGCGTACCGCCGTCGGCGAGCAGCACGTCGCAATCGAGCTTGATCGTGAACTCGCCGAACTGAAAGTTGTCGAGCATCGCGCGCACGCTACGGCCGATGAGGCGTTGGATCTCCTGCGTGCGGCCCCCGACCTGCGATCGTTCGCGCGACGTCCGCGTCCGCGTGGCGCGCGGCAGCATGGCGTATTCGGCGGTGATCCACCCTTCGCCGCTGCCGCGCTTCCATCCCGGAACGCCGTCTTCGACCGAGGCGGTGCACAGCACGCGTGTGGAACCGAACGAGACGAGGCAGGAGCCTTCGGCGTACGGGGCAATGCCGCGCTCGAGCGTCACGGGACGCATTTCATCGTCGCGGCGATGTGTACGAATTATGTGAACTTCAGGAGCCACGCAGTCGCTCGATCGTGGAGGTCGTCGAATGGCCAGGGGTGAGCGGCACGACCACGACCTCGCCGCCCCAATCCCGCAGCTCGTTTGCGCCGACCATCGTCGCTTCGGTGTAGTCGCCGCCTTTCACGAGCACGTCAGGACGCAGCGCGCGGATCAACTCCAGCGGCGTGTCCTGATCGAAGACGACGACGGCGTCGACCATCGCCAGCGCGGCCAGAACATAACAGCGCGCCGCCTGATCGCGCACGGGGCGCGATGTCCCCTTGAGCCGTCGCACCGAGGAATCGCTGTTCACGCCGACGACGAGAAAGTCTCCCGCGCGGCGCGCGGCGAGCAGGACGTCGAGGTGCCCGGTATGCAGGAGATCGAAGACGCCGTTGGTGAAAACGACGCGCCCCTCTCCCGTCCGCCCAGCCCGCCACATCCGCGCGCGATCCCAGGTGAGGATCTTCTCACGTGGGTCGGCGGCGTCGCTCAAAGCGGTCCTTCGGCGCGGGGATGGAAGTGGAGCTCGCGAACGTGGCCCGGCAGCTCGACCGGCTCGTCGTAGAACGACTCGACCGAGATCACGCCGCGCACACGGCGAACGATCACGTGCCCCGCCGCTTCCGGGAGTCCCAGCGAATCGGCGGCGGCGCGAAGCCGCGTCACGATCGCGTCATTGGTCCGTTGGCCGGCGAAACGGACTTCCTGCTGGATGTCGTCGCGGAACTGATAGAAGCGCCAGTACGCCTCACCCACGTTCACGCCGAAATACACCACCGCGGCGAGAAGAAGGAGGCTGAACAGGCAGCCGATCGAGCTGGCGCCACGCCGCGTCGTCACCAATTGCTTTGCACTCCGTCCACGATCTGCTGGACCAGTTTGGCGATCGCCTGGCGGCGTCCTTCCGCCTCGGCGCGCTCGTTGTAGTCAGCTTCGCCGGTGAGCGCCTTGTTCGTGAACAACAAATGGCCATTGGACTGATCGACGATGTCGATCTCGATCGTGATCTTCAGATGCCGCCGGGCGCTGAGCGCCTGTTGCGGGTTGGCGCTGAAGCCCACGGGAACGTCGGCGTCGTATGTCTGGATCGCGCCCTTCACCAGCGCGTCGGCGCGTTCGGCCGGCGCGTCGCGCACGCCGAGCTTGTGCTGCAGCTCCTCGTGCATCCGGTCGTACAGCTCCTTGGTGACATCCGGCGACGCGGTCTGATTGTCGAACGCGGAGATCGCCATCGTGTGGATGTTCGGCGGCAATCCCCCGCCCGCCAGGCTGTAAAGGCAGCCGGACAGGAGGAGCAACGTGAGACTACCGATCGAACCGCCAAATCGCCGCATCGAATTCGCCGCCGTCTTCCGATTTCGTAATCGTAAGTTGTACTGTCCGCCGCGCGCCTTCATTCCGATATTTGATATGAGAGGGGTCACTGCGATCGACCCACTCTGCTACACGGTCACCCTGAACGCGTTCGACGCGAAACAGTGAGTCGCCGTGAAAGCTGAGCCGCCAGGCGACCGGACGCCCGATGTCGGCCCGAAGGGTCACACCCTCAACACGAATGACGGTATCGGGGAGATTTGGCAACGCAACACGCCCCAAAGCCGCCCAAAGCAGGGTTGACGACGGAATAAGCCCGGCCGGCGAGTCGCCGGTGGGTGGAGTTCTTAGCGAGTCGCCCACCAGGACGACCGCCCCGGCGTAGATCCCGCCATTCAAGAAGAAGTCGAGGCGCGCGCTGTCCGGGGACGCCACGCGGGCGGCTCCCTCCCCCTTCGTCGACATCGTGTACTGGCTGACTTCCCAGTTGAACACAATGCGGTGGTGCCCGGGCGCCATCGCGGCGCGCGGCAGCCGTGTCGGTGCCACCAAATCGCCCGTCAACGGCGTGAGTCGCGGGGGCCGACAGGCGGCCATCGCGACGGCGGCGCACGCGAGAAAGCCCGCGCGACCGGCACGCGTGGCGCGTCGAGCCATCAGCGATTCTCCGGCGGCGTCTGCGTGTGAGTGTGTGGATGAGCCTGAGGCAGGGGGAGGGGCTGGAACAAGCCGCGCACGGTGGATGGGATGGCGACGAGACGTCCGCTCTTGTCGATCGAGACGAGCGTGGTGCTCGCGCTCACGAGCCGCTCGTTGGTTTCCGCGTTGGTGATCACGTAGTCGAAGGTGATGCTTCGCGACCGCAGGTCAGCCAGAGTCGTGCGTACTCGAACCAGGTCGTCGTAGCGTGCCGCGCCGTGGAATCGCGCCTTCAGGTCAGACACAGCAAGACCGACGCCGGATCGTTCGATGTCGGCGTAGCTCATTCCGCGCGCACGGATGAAGTCAGTACGCCCGACCTCGCACCAGATCAGATAGTTCGTGTGATAGACGACACCCATCTGGTCGGTTTCGGCGTAGCGCACGCGAAACTGGATGTCGTGCGGCGGCAGGGCGCCCGCCGGAGGAGTCACGACGCGGGGAGCCGCGGCCTCGTTGGTCACGTCGCGAAGATCGTCGGGCATGGTTTGTTTGTAAAGCGAGCGCGGCGCAGGTAAAATTCGCGCGTGCTGAAAGCGCCTTGCTACGTCTTCTCCGACGCTCATTTGGGCTTCGCCGGCGCTGACGTCGAGCGCGCTGTGATCGGCTTCCTCCGGCATGTCGCGACCCACGCCGGTTCGTTGATCGTGAACGGCGACCTCTTCGAGTTCTGGTTCGAGTGGCGCACGGTCATTCCTCGCGGCGCGTTTCGGACGGTGGCCGCGCTGGGCGACGTGGTCGATGCGGGCGTGCAGGTGTTGATGATCGCCGGCAACCACGACTGTTGGGGAGGTGACGTCCTGCGACAGGATGTCGGGGTCGACTACCGATTCGGCCCGCTCGTCGAAGACGTGGCCGGCTGGCGTACCCACATCGAGCACGGAGACGGGCTCCGCCCTCGCGAGGACCGGCGGTACCGCGCGCTACGCCGCGTGCTTCGGAATTCGTGGGCGATCCGGTCGTTTCGCTGGTTGCACCCCGATCTCGCGACGCCTCTCGCGTCGGGCAGCTCGAGCGCAAGCCGCAACTACGCGGCGCGCGACCACGGTCGCGGATTGCGCGTGGCCGCCGAACGCGTGGCGGTGGCGAATCCGGCGATCGACCTCGTGTTGTTCGGCCACTCGCACGTCCCTACCCTCGAGCGATTGACCGGCGGCGCGGCCTACGCGAACGCCGGGTCGTGGCTCGACGCGCCGACCTTTCTCCGGATCACGCCCGACGAGATCGTGCTGCGTCGCTGGGAAAGCGGCGCACGCGGCGAGCCGTCAGCCGAGAGTGCGGATCTCGACGTTCTCCACCGCGCCGCCAAGAAACCGCTGGCCGACGCGTAGGAACTGGTCGGGGTCGTCGGAGGCAACGAAGCGATACGCCGGCGCCGACGCGTCCGGAGCGGAAAGACTTTTTCCGGCCAACGTGCGCGCCGCCTCCGCCGCCGTTTCCTCGGCGCTGTCGATCAGCCGGACCTCGGGACCCATCACAGTCCTCAAAAGAGGCTTCAGCAGCGGATAGTGCGTGCAACCAAGAACCAGCGTATCCACGCCGGCGGCCACCAAGGGTTCGAGGTACTCGCGCGCGACGAGGCGCGTGGCTTCGTGGTCGACCCAGCCCTCCTCGACGAGCGGAACGAAGAGCGGGCAGGCGCGGGCCGTGACCTGCGCGGTCGGAAGGAGCGCGCAGATCGCCCGCTCGTACGCGCCGGATCGGATCGTGCCGGCGGTCCCGATGACACCGATGCGGCCGGCGCGCGTCGCGGCGACGGCCGCGCGAGCACCGGGCTCGACGACTCCCACCACCGGCAACGACAATTCGGCCCTCAGAGTGCCGAGCGCATGCGCCGTGGCAGTGTTGCAGGCAATGACGATCGCCTTGACGTCTTGCTCGGTGAGAAAGGACGCAATCTCGCGACTGTAGCGTCGCACCGTGTCCGGACTCTTTGGTCCGTAGGGCACGCGCGCGGTGTCGCCGAAGTAGACGATGCTCTCGTGCGGCAGCTGGTGGATGAGCTCGTGCACGACGGTGAGTCCGCCGATGCCCGAATCGAAGACGCCGATCGGACGAGAGCTGGACATCAGCGCTGAATCGCGACGGCGAGCGCCAGACCGCGGCCGCCCGGCGCCACGCGCATGCCGACGTGGATCGGAACGTCCCACAGGTGCGACGCGACGAACGCGTCGGCGCCCGCGAAGAGGTGGTTGCCGACGAGGAGCGCGGCCCAGTCCTCGACGTGCGCCTCGCGCGTGTGAATCTCATTGTCGCCGAAGCGCGGCGGCGCGGTCGTGACGGCGGGATTTCCCGCCGCATCGACGTACGAGATGATCAGCGTGTCGTTGGCGGCGCGGCGTGCCTCGTGCACGTCGGCGCCCGATTCGCGGATCATCGCGATACAGACCGCCTCGACGAACATGAACGCGGCCGCGGCTTTGTGGCGGCCGAGGATCGACTGACCGGAGCCCGGGACGAGAAACGAGTAGAAGAACGCTCGGCGCGCGCTGATCGGCGGATGCAGCGAATCGGGCGGGACGGTCGACAGCGGCCGGATCGGCTCGCGCGGAATCGTGTCGGTGCGCTGCCCGGTGGCGCGCGACGGAAGCGCGATCGCAGCGATGGCGGCGGCGGCCAGGCCGCGCCGAAGATTAGACATCGATAACGATGGCATCATGATGACGGCGGCAATCGACGAAGCGCGCTTGGCGGGAGTGCATGGGAATCGAACCCACCCAACCCGACAAAGGTCAGGTCGCAAACGGTTTTGAAGACCGCGAGAGCCACCAGGCCCCCTCCACTCCCCCTCGACGTTTCTCCAAGCGTCACGCGAACACGAGACCGTGCGTGTGCCGGTCGACAACCACGCCGATCTCGATCCCTTCCGAAACCAGCGAAAGGTATTGTCCGACCTTGTCGGCCGGCACGGCGACGAGCAGACCGCCCGACGTTTGTGGATCCATCGCCAACGCGCGCAGGAACGACGAGGAGGTCCGCCAGTCTACACGCTCCTCCAAATAACGTTCGTTCCGCTCGGATCCGCCCGTCGTCACGCCACGATCCCAGGCGTCGCGGGCGCCGGGAAGCACCGGAAGCTTGTCCGCGTCGATGACGATCGAGACATGGCTCGCTTCGGCGATGTGGCTGGCGTGGCCCAGCAGACCGAAGCCGGTGATGTCCGTCGCGCAGCGGGCGCCGACGGCGACGGCGCCGCGGCTTGCCGACGCATTCAGCTTCGTCATCGAATCGATCAGCCCTTTCGTTTCGCTCGCTCCGAGATCGCCTCGCTTGGCCGCCGTGGCGAGAATCGCCGTGCCGAGCGGCTTGGTGAGGACCAGATGGTCGCCGACCTTGGCGTTCGCGTTGCTCAGCATCTTCTTGGGATCGACGCGGCCCGTGACCGACAGACCGAACTTCAACTCGTCGTCGATGATCGTGTGTCCGCCGACGACGAGCGCTCCGGCCTCGTGAACCTTGTCCTGGCCCCCGCGGAGGAGTTCGGTGAGCACCTCGAGCGGCAGCCGATTCGCCGGAAAGCCGACGATGTTGAGCGCGGTCAACGGCTCCCCTCCCATCGCGTACACGTCCGACAGCGCGTTGGCCGCTGCGACCTGGCCGAACGAATATGGGTCGTCGACGATCGGCGCGAAGAAATCGACGGTCTGCACCAGGGCCAGATCTTCGGACACCTGAAATACGCCGGCGTCGTCGAAGGTCTCGCGTCCGACCAGCAGACGCGGGTCCGACCTTACCGGGACGCCGGCGAGCGCCTGCGAAAGATCGAGGTGTCCGAGTTTCGCCGCGCATCCGGCGCATCGCGCGAACGTGGTGAGCCGGGCGGTCTCTTCGGCGATCATGGAACGGCGACCACCGCGTCGATTTCGACGAGCACGCCCCGCGGCAATGCCGACACCTGCACGGTCGAGCGGGCGGGACGCGCTTCGCCGAGGGCCTTGCCGTAGACTTCGTTCACGACGGGAAAATCGCCCATGTCGTGCAAGAAGACCGTGGTCTTCACGACGTCGGCCCAGGTCGCGTTCACCGTAGCGAGCACGGCCGCGAGATTCGCCATGACGCGCTCGGTCTGCTTAGCGACGTCCCCCGTCACGATCTGTCCAGTCGCGGGATCGATCGCGATCTGGCCGGCGGTGAACAGAAACCCGTTGGCGACGATGCCCTGCGAGTATGGCCCGATCGCCGCCGGCGCGGCGTTCGTGTGCACGGTCTTCACGCTCACGACAGATTCTCCGAAGAAATTGATAGTCCGAACAAGCGCGCGGCATTGCGCGACGTCTCGGCGCCGAGCGTCACGGACTCGACGCCGCGGACGTTCGCGACGCGCGCGACGGTCAAGCTAACCCACGCCGGCTCGTTTCGCCGACCGCGGTTCGGGACGGGCGCGAGGTACGGCGAATCCGACTCGACGAGGAGCCGATCCGCCGGCACCAGCCGAATGACCTCGTCCCCCTCCCACTTCTTGAAGGTCACGATGCCGCTGAACGAAACGTACCAGCCCACCGAGAGCGCCGCCTCGGCCAGCGCGACGCTGCCGGTGAAGCAATGAAGCACGCCGCGCACGCCGGCCGCTCCCGCCTCGACGATCATGGCGCGCGTGTCATCTTCCGCTTCGCGCGTGTGCACGACGACCGGCCGGTCGAGCTCGCGCGCGATCGCCAACTGCGCGGCGAAGGCGCGACGCTGCATCGGGCGCGGCGAATGGTCGTAGTGGTAGTCGAGGCCGCACTCGCCGATCGCGACCGACCCGCGTGTTGCGAGTTCTCTGATGGCGGCGGCGTCGCGCGGCTCGTCGAAATCCGCCGCGTCGTGCGGGTGGACGCCGGCGGTGAACCAGACGAACCCGCGGTGCCGTTCGGCCAGCGCCGCGGCGCGTTCGCCGGCAGCGACCGATTCCCCGATGCAAACGACGCCGACCGCGCCCGCGGCGCGCGCATTCTCGATCACCATGTCGCGGTCGGCGTCGAACGCCGGATCCGCGAGATGGGCGTGGCTGTCGAGAAACGCGGTCATGAAAGCACGAACCGCCGCGCGAGGCGGCGGTTCGGAGAGATCGTCATCGCGTGCCGACGGGCGCCGGCCGTTCGCGCCGTCGCTCTTCGGCGAGCGCTCGGGCCGTTCCCTTCTCGTGAGGCGCCGGCGTACGGGGCCAGCGGTGCTCGATGTAGAGCAGGATCGCGCCGGCGACGTAAATCGAGCTGAACGTTCCGGTGAAGACGCCGAACGCCATGATCCATGAGAACGGACGGATCACTTCGCCGGCGAAGACGAGCAGCGACAGCGTCGCCGCGAACACCGTGGCATGCGTCAGCACCGAGCGCGGGAGCGTCTCGTTGATCGACCTATTCAGCACCTCGCGCAACGTTTCCTTGCGCTGCTTTTTCAGATTCTCGCGGACGCGGTCGAAGATGATGATCGTGTCATTGAGCGAGTAGCCGATCACCGTCAGGATCGCGGCGACGACCGTGAGCGAGATCTCGAGGCGCATCATGGCCAGGAACGCCATCGTGGTGAGGATATCGTGGGCCGTGGCGATCGTCGCCGCGACGCCGAACCGCCACTCGAACCGGATCGCGAGGTAGATCAGCGTCACGAGGAACGAGAGCAGGATCGCCGTGATCGCCTTCGTCTTGAGCTCCGCGCCGACACGCGGGCCGACCGACTGCGCCTGTTCGACGCGCGCCGGGTTCCCTGGAACTCGCTGCTTGAGGACATTCACGATGTGCGCGCCGACGCTGTCTGCGTTCGCGGCGGCCGCCATGCCCTCGACCGGCGGGACTTTGATGAGATAGTTGCGCACGTCCCCGAAGGTGGTGACCTCGGAGCCGCTGAAGCCCGCGGCGTCCACGGCGGAGCGAACGACGTCCGTCGGCGCGTCCTGCTGGAACTGAAGCTGGACCACGGTGCCGCCCGTGAATTCGATGCTCTGGTTCAACGCGTTGCCGTTGTGGCGAGCCGCGTGAACGACGAGCAGCACGAGACCGAGGGCGATGAACGCGACGGTGCCGATCGCGGCCGTCTTCCAGTGCTTGATGAAATCGAAATTGGTGTCGTGAAGAATGCGAAGCATGGAAGACCCTTAGATGCTCAGTGCCTGGGCGCCGCGGGAGCGGTTGAGCCAGATGATGTAGAAGGTGCGCACGACGAAGATCGACGTGAACAGCGAAGCGGCGATGCCCGCGATGAGCGTCACGGCGAAGCCCTTCACGGGCCCGGTGCCGTACTGGTAGAGTACCGCGGCGGTGAGGATCGTGGACACGTTCGAGTCGACGATCGCCGGCATGGCGTGGCGGAAGCCCTCGTCGATGGCGGTCCGGACCGTCTTTCCTCGCGCGAGCTCCTCTCGAATGCGCTCGAAGATCAGCACGTTGGCGTCCACCGCGATGCCGATCGAGAGTACGAACCCCGCGATTCCCGGCAGCGTCAGCACGGCGTCGAAGCCAGCGAGCGCAGCCAGCGTGTAGAGCACGTACAGCGCGAGCGCGGCGACGGCGAGGAATCCGGAAAAGCGGTAGTACACGAGCATGATGATCACGACGAGCGCCACCGCGATCAGCGAGGCGCGCAATCCTTTGTTGATCGAATCCTGACCGAGGCTCGGTCCGATGCTACGCACTTCGGCGACGCGAAGCGGAACCGGCAATGCACCGGCTCGCAAGACGAGCGCCAGGTCCTGGGCGTCGGCGAGAGACTTGCCGCCCATCGTGATCTGCCCACGCGTCGAAATCGCGCTCTGAATCACCGGCGGCCGACCCTGGACGCGATCGTCGAGGATGATCGCCATGTAGTCGCCGATGTGCTTGCCCGTCTCATTGCGGAAGCGACGGCCACCTTCGTTGCTCAACGTGAACTCGACGACCGTTCCCTCGAGCGCCTGCTGATTTGGGCGCGCGTCCTTGAGGTAGTCGCCGGTGATGATCGGCTTGGCGTCGACCAGATAGTAGGCCTTGTAAACCTTGCCGCCGAGGTTCTGCGAATCGGTGCCCGGAAGGAATTCCTTGCCCGGCGGGAGCGCGGCATGAACGACCGAATCCGCCAGATATGCGTCGAGGGTCGGGACGTTCTCGCTCGCGACGAAGAAGCCGCCGGGCGTGTCGCCTTGCTGCAGGAGGCTCGAGAACGCGCCGCCGGCCTGTAGCTTGAGCGAATCCGCGTTCGCCGTATCGCTCTTGGCGGTGTCTTTCTTGGCGGCGACGACTTTCTTGGACGTATCCCCCTTCTTGGCCGGGGTCGCCGGCGACAGCTTGCCTCGAAGCCCTGTGTCGGCTTGGGTCAGCAGACCTTGAAGTCCCTTCGTGGCTGCCTGGCCCTTCGAAGTCGTATCAACCTTTCGGCTCAGACCGCGCTGCTTGATGACCTGATCGAGCTTCGGCAAAGCGCGTTCGAGCGCCTGCGTCTTGTCCGTGATCTTGAATTGCAGGAACGCCTGATCTTGCATCAAGCGCTCTGCTCGCTCGCGATCTTGAATGCCCGGAAGCTGAACGACGATCCGATCGTCGCCCTGCGTCTGCACGACAGGTTCGGAAACGCCGAATCCGTCGATGCGCGAGCGCACCGTCTTGAGCGCGCGATTGATCGCTTCCTTCTTGTCCGCCGGAGCGATGGCCTGCTTCGAGTCGTCGACCTCGAGCGCGAGGTACATGCCGCCCTGCAGGTCGAGCCCCCGTCGCAGCGGAACGTGTCGACTGGTGTCGACGCGGAGAACGCCGTCGGCGCCGCGATAGCGCGTCGTAACGTCGCGAGGGAACAACAGATAAATCGAGGCGAGACAGAGCCCGACGATGATGAGGATGCGATACTTCAGGGGCATACGAACCGCGGGTGGAAGGTTGGTGTGCGGAACCTTTAACGTTAACTGGCCCTTACGCTTGCGTCAACGCGCGGCGGGCCATATCGGCGTCTCGGCCGAGTTGGCTCACCAGAGCGTCGATCGACTCGAACTTCGTCGTGTCGCGAAGCCGCTCGACGAGCTCGACGCTCACCGATTCTCCATACCAGTCGCCTGACACGTCGAAAAGATGTACTTCGAGCGTTCGATCGAACTCCCCGAACGTCGGGCGTGGACCGAGGTTCATCATCCCGCCGAAGGACCCGCGCGCCGTCTGGGCGCAGACGGCGTATACCCCGGCCGGAGGGAGAAGTTTGCGCGACGAACCCAGCTCCAGATTGAGCGTCGGATAGCCGATGTCCCGCCCACGTTGCTGGCCCGGAACGACCACACCGCGGAAGCTGTAGTGGCGGCCCAAAGCCGCCCGAGCGTGGGAGAGGTCGCCGTGCGCCACCGCCGTTCGGACCGCGCTCGAAGAAACCGGCACACCGCGCGAGTCGACGGTCGGCGCGACGACGTCGACGTCGAACCCGATCTCGGCGCCGATCTGGGCGAGGAAGCGGGCATCACCGCTCCGACCCCGCCCGAGCCCGTGGTCGTAGCCGATTACCAGCCGGCGGACCCGATATCGCCGAACGAGCAGGTCGCGGACGAACGACTCGGCCGAGTACGCGGCGAGCGACGGAGTGAACGGGAGAGCGGCGACGAGCAGCGGACCACTGTCGGCGAGCGCGTCGAGCTGCTCGACGCCGGGCGTCAGCAACATCGGCGCGGCCGACGGGTTGACGACCTCGAGCGGGTGAGGGCGAAACGTCACGAGCAGCGGCGGGCACGAGGTCTCCGCCGCGTGTTCGTGCAGCCGGCGGAGAATGTCGCGGTGCCCGAGGTGCACGCCGTCGAACGTGCCGACGGTGACGACGGCGCCATCGAGTAGCTGCGGAAAACCGCCCGCCTCTTGTCCGGGGCTCACGACACGCGCGCCTTCATCCGGCATCGCGAATCACCGTCTTCGGCTGGAGCGTGTCGTCATGACGTTCGGCGATGGCGACGAGCGCGCCGGTTTCGTCGACTAGCGAAACCGTCCGACCGCCGGTGCGCACGGCGACCGGGTTGCCGTGCGCGACCCGCGCGAGCTCGGTTTCGGTCAACTGCTGCACCGGAAGGTGCGACACCGCGTCGAGTGGAGGTCGAAGCGCGGCGGCGTGATCGCCGTACTCGTCGAGCGAGTGTGCGTCTTCGACGGAAAACGCACCGCTGCGAACACGCCGCAACGCGACGAGGTGCGCCGCGCTGCCCGTGGCGCGGCCGAGGTCGCGGGCCAGCGCGCGAACGTACGTTCCCCCGCCACACGTGATTCGCGCGTTCAGGTCGTTTCCGGAGAGAGCACCGAGTTGCCACTCGTGTACGACGACGCGAACGGGTGCAAGCTCGAGCGGCGCGCCGCGGCGCGCGGCCGCGTAGGCGCGCACGCCGTCGACGCTCTTTGCCGAGTAGGCCGGCGGCATTTGCGCAATGTCGCCGGTCAGATGCTCGACGCCGCGCGCGATGGCGGAATCATCGGGAACGTCGGCTCGACGCACGGCGATACCGGTCGCGTCGTCGGTGTCGGTCTCTTCGCCAAACCGAATCGTGGCGTCGTAGACCTTGGGTTCACCCTGGATGTGCGGAATGAGCCGGGTTGCGCGGCCGAGTAGCACGACGAGCAGTCCCGTGGCGAAGGGGTCGAGCGTGCCGGCGTGTCCCGCGCGCTTCGCGCCGGTCGCTCGGCGAACGACCGCGACCACGTCGTGCGAGGTCATGCCCGCGGGCTTGTCGACCAACGCGAGCCCGGCGACGTCAGTCGTCCGTGTCTCCATCGGGTGCCGGGGGCGTCTTTCCATCTTTGATCTGCGAAAGCAACGACTCGATTCGCGCGGCCCGCTCGACGCTTTCGTCCGGGAGGAACACGATCTCGGGCGCGAGGCGCAAGCGCAGGGCGCGTCCCACGCGGGCGCGCAGATGCGTCGCGACGCTCGCCAGCCCCTCGAACGTCGCTTTGCGGTCGGCGTCGGACCCCATCACGCTCACGAACACTTTGGCGTGGCGCAGGTCGCGAGTGACCTGCGCCCCCGTCACGGTCACAAGGCGCGTGATGCGCGGATCCTTCGCCTCCTCGGCGAGGAAGGTTGCAACTTCCTCGCGGATCGCTGCGGCCACGCGATCGGCGCGGCGGTGGTCGGCGGCCACGCGTGCACTCCCGGAAATCAGGCCGACGCGGAGCCTTCGAGCGTCCGCGCGACCTGTTCCTTGCGGTAGCACTCGATGACGTCGCCGACCTTGATGTCGTTGAAGTTCTCGACCCCGATGCCGCACTCGAACCCTTCGCGTACTTCGCGAACGTCGTCCTTGAAGCGCTTGAGCGACGCGATCGTGCCGTCGAACACCTCGACGCCGTCACGCACGACGCGCACGCGACCTTGGCGGTTGATCACGCCGCTGCGAACGGCACAGCCGGCGATGGTGCCGATGCGCGAGATCTTGAACACCTCGCGCACGGTGGCTTCGCCGAGGACGACCTCGCGCTCCTCGGGCCGGAGCATGCCTTCCATGGCGGAGCGGACGTCGGCCACCGCCTCGTAGATGATGCGGTACAGCTTGATCTCGACGCCTTCGCGCTCGGCCGCGGTGCGCGCGTTGTTGTCCGGGCGTACGTGGAAGCCGATGATGATCGCCGCCGCGGTCTTGGCGAGCAGGATGTCGCTCTCCGTGATCGCGCCGACGCCGCGATGGATGACGTCGACCTTGACCTCGGCGGTCGAGAGACCGGTGAGCGAGTCGGCCAGCGCTTCCGCCGGTCCACCTTGGTCGGCCTTGATCAGGATGTTGAGCGTGCGCGTACCGCCCAACGCCGACTGGGCCATGAAATCTTCGAGCGTGACTCCGGCGCGGTTGCCGCGGCGGCTCTTGGCTTCGCGGTCGAGGCGCTCGCGGCGTTGCGCGACCTCGCGCGCCGACGCCGCATCCTCGACGACGAGCAACTGATCGCCCGCCATCGGAACGCCCTGGAACCCGAGGATCTGCACCGGAATCGCGGGGCCGGCCTGTTTGACCGCCTTGCCGCGCTCGTCGAACAGGTTTCGCACGCGCCCGGAGTACATGCCGCAGATGAAGTCGTCGCCGACCTTGAGCATGCCGTTCTGCACGAGCACCGTGGCGACCGGACCCTTGCCGGGATCGAGGGAGGCCTCGACGACGGTTCCTGACGCGCGTCGGTTCGGATTCGCCTTGAGGTCGAGAATTTCCGCCTGGAGCAGGATCTGGTCGAGCAGGGAGCCGACGTTCGTCCCCTTCTTGGCCGAGATTTCGGTCGAGAGCGTGTTGCCGCCGAACTCCTCGAGCACGACGCCGTGCTGGAGCAGCTCCTGCTTCACCTTGCCCGGGTTCGCCTGCGGCAGATCGATCTTGTTGATCGCGACGATGAGCGGTACGCCAGCGTTCTTCGCGTGCGAGATCGCCTCGATCGTCTGCGGCATGACCGAGTCGTCGGCGGCAACGACCAGGACCACGATGTCCGTCACCTGGGCGCCGCGGGCGCGCATGGCGGTGAACGCTTCGTGACCCGGCGTGTCGAGGAACGTGATGTTCTTGCCGCTGGGCAGTGAGACGTGGTAGGCGCCGATGTGCTGCGTGATGCCGCCCGCTTCGCCCGCGACGACGTTCGCCTTGCGGATGTAGTCGAGCAGCGACGTCTTCCCGTGGTCGACGTGGCCCATGATCGTCACGACCGGCGGACGCGAGACCAACTCCTCGGGCTGATCGGCTTCGGCGGCGATGCCCGCCTCCTCGGCCTGGTACTCGCTTTCGCGAACCGCCTGGAAGCCGAACTCGCCGGCGATCAACTCGATCTGATCGAAGTCGAGCCGCTGGTTGATCGTCACCATCAGGCCCATCTCCTTGAACGCGAACGCGACGATCTGCGTCGCGGGCACCTTCAGGATCTGAGCGAGCTCGCTCACCGTGATGAATTCGTTGACGCGGACGGTCTTGCGCTCGCGCTCGGCCTGGGCGGCGCGCGCCGCCTCGAGCTCTTCGCGCGAGCCGCGACGGAGATCGCTCGCGGTGCGCCGCGTCGGCGCGCCACGCATCGACGCCATCGTCTTCGCGATGTTCGCATCCACCGCTTCCTGGTCGACCGCGCCGCGCTTTCCTTTTTTGCGGCGGCCGCCGCCGCGGTCGATGACTCCGCCGCCGGCACTCGGACCACCACCCATTCCCTGGCCGCCACCGCCGCCCGGGCCCCCACCCATGCCGGGACGCTTGTCGTCACGACGCGGCGGTGCTGCGCCCCCCCCGGGCGCCGCCGACGCAATCGGCCGCGGCGGGAAGCCGCCGCTGCTGGCGACTGGACGCGGACGCGGTGCGCCCGGTGTGATGGGACGAGGACGCGGACGGTCGGACACCGGCGTGCTGGGCGCCGCGGTCGCGCTCACACGAGCGCCATCGGTCGCGGCGGGGCGCGCGATTTCCGCTTCGCGCTCCTCGCGCTCTTCCATCTCCGCGGCGGCGGCTTCCTCACGCGCGCGACGCTCCTCTTCGGCGCGCACGATCTCGGCGCGTTCCGCCTCGAGGCGCGCGGCTTCGGCGGCGGCCAGTTCACGCGCCTCGGCCGCGGCGTGCGCCGCGGCGACGGCGGCCGCTTGCTCCTCG
Source organism: Gemmatimonadaceae bacterium (assembly GCA_036003045.1). Classification (NCBI taxonomy): domain Bacteria; kingdom Pseudomonadati; phylum Gemmatimonadota; class Gemmatimonadia; order Gemmatimonadales; family Gemmatimonadaceae; species Gemmatimonadaceae bacterium. The sequence continues at coordinate 42,335 of DASYSS010000088.1, read as the reverse complement.
GCGGCGGCTTGTACGTCGGCGGCTTTTCGTCGGCGACGAATGGGCGCTTCGGCGGCGGCCGGAATCGGAGCGGGTTCTGGCACGGCGGCCGTCGTGCGGCGGCGCCGAGCGGCCGGGGCGGGCGCGGCCTTCTGTTCGGCGCGCACGCGTTTTTCGCGCTCCCACCGAGCTCGGACGCGCGCGACCTGGTCGTCCGTGAGCATGCTCACGTGGCTGCGAAATGGAATGTCCATCTGACGAAGTAGCGAGGCCACTTCCTCAGACGGCATTCCGAACTCATTCGCCAACTCGCCAACCGAAAGCTTGCTCAAACATCCTCCTGACCGGTTCGGGGCGCGCCGGCCGAAGCCAACGCCCGAACGCCGGCAGCCAACTGCCGATCAATGATGCCAACGACGGCCGTCTGATCCCGGCCGACGGCGGCGCCAAGCGCCGCAGCGGAAGGTACTTCCATAAAGTTAACTCGCCGAGCCTGCAGCAGCGGGACGATCTTGTCTCTGCTGTTGGCCGAGGCGTCACTTGCTACCACCGCGAAAATCAACGTGTTTCGCCTCGCGGCTTCACGTACTTGTTTGACTCCAACAATGGCCCCGCGACTGCGTACGCCGAGCCCCAGCAGGCGGAAAACCCGCGTCGCGATCTCGGCGTCAGCGGTCACGCAGCCGTGTTCCCTTCTCCTCCTGTTCCGCCCGCTTCATCGCCGCGGGATTCTCCGTCTTCGGTCGTGAGCTCGTCGATGAGCGCCATGATGCGATCGGCCTCTTCCGGCGCGATGCCGGGGAGCTTGAGAAAGTCCTCGCGCTCGAGGTCGATGATGTCGTTGAGCGTGCGATAGCCGGCCTCGGCGAGGACGGCGACCGTCGCCGGCGGCATCCCCGCGATGTCGGTCAACCGAACGTCGGCCATTTCCTCCGTCTCGCCCGGCAGCGGAGCGAAGATCTGGCCTTCGCCGCCGCGCTCCAGCCACTCACGGCTGGAGTAGAGGTCGATCTTCCATCCGGTGAGCTCGGACGCGAGTCGAACGTTCTGGCCGTTGCGGCCTATGGCGAGCGACAGCTGGTCTTCGTCGACGACGGCCTGGATCGTCTTCGTGCTCGGGTCGCTGAAGACGCGCGCGACCTTGGCCGGAGCGAGCGCCAGCTTGGCGAAGCGTTCCGGGTCCGGGGACCACGGCACGATGTCGATCCGTTCGCCATTCAGCTCGTTGACCACGGCCTGCACGCGCGAGCCCTTGAGGCCGACGCATGCGCCCACCGGATCGATGGAATCGTCACGCGAGAACACCGCGATTTTTGTCCTGCTGCCCACTTCGCGGGCAGCAGCCCGGATTTCCACGATGTTCTGCTGAATCTCGGGCACCTCGAGCTTGAACAGCGCCTTCACGAAGAGCGGGTCTCCGCGGCTCAGCACGAGGCGCGGCCCCTTGGGCGTCTCTTCGACGCGCTTGAGCACCGCGCGAATCGGTTCGCCCTGGTGGAAGTGCTCGCGGTGATTCTGCTCGCGGTACGGAATGATCGCTTCCGCTTCGCGGAACTTGTTCAGCATGACGACGAGCTTGCCGCGCTCGATCTGTTGGATCTCGCCGGACAGCAGATCGCCCACACGGGTCGCAAACTCGTCGCGGATGCGCGTGCGCTCACCCTCGCGGACGCGCTGGATGATGCGCTGCTTGGCCGCCTGCACGGCGGCGCGGCCGAAAACGGCGAAGTCGATGGGCTCTTCCATGACGTCGCCGGGCTCGAAGCTCTGGTCGAACGCCTTGGCGTCTTCCAGGGAGATTTGGTTGCTCGAGTCTTCGACCGCTTCAACGACGGTTTTCAGGAGCACGATCCTGATGTCGCCCTTGCCGTCGTCGATCTCGACCTCGGCGTGAACGTTTGGGCCGTACTTCTTGGCGAGGGCGGCGAGGATTCCGTCCTGGAGCAACGCGTACAGTTCCGCGCGATCGAGCTGCTTGGTGTTCGATACTTCGCGAAACGCGGACAAGATTTCCGTCGAGCTGACCATCCAGGACTCCTCGTGAATGTCTCCCACGGCGACGAGCGCCGACGGGTACCGTGCACCATCGAATTACAGATGAAACGCCAGCCGCGCCTCCTTGATTGCAGCCAACGGAATGCGCCGAGCCGTTCCGTTCTCGAGCTCGAGGACAACGGTCTCTCCCGCTGACCCCGCGTCTTCGTCGACCGTCATGATTCTTCCTTCGACACGACCACCGTGCTCCGGGCTCAGCACGTTGGCCCACTGCCCGACGAACCGCCGCCAGTCGGCGCTGGTTTGCAACCGGCGTTCGCCCGGCGACGACACTTGCAACACGTACTGCGGCGCGACGATCCCGCTCCCGTCGAGCCGCGCTTCCAACGCCCGCGACGCAACCGCACAATCGTCGATCGTCACCGCGGCCCCGTCGCGCCGATCGATGCGAACCTCGATCAACGGCCGACTCCGCGTTCCACCACGCCGAAGCTCGACGAGGTCGTAGCCGACCGCATCAAGCTCCTGCGCCACAACGTCTTCCAGCGCGTCCTTCACATCGAGTCGAGGAAGTCGTCAAGAACAAAAAAATGTGGGGAGCCTCCCCCACATTTCACTCGCGGCCACGTGGACCGCGCAGCAGAACCAATGTAATGGCGAAAATGAGGCGCGGGAAGGGGCGGCGAATCGGCCGTCACCTTCCCGCGCTCGTCACATCGCGGCGAGCCGCGAGGATGGCTGTGCTTACGGCGTTCCCGTCACTGAAAAGTGAACGGCCCCATTCGGACCGGTCGCCGTTACCGTCGCCGTACCGGGCGCCGGGTTCGTCGCCAGCACGACGGAGGCGAGCCCGTTTGCGTCGGTCGTCGAGGACGGGGCGCTCAGGGCGCCGCTGTCCGTCGTCCACGTGACGGTCGCCCCGGCGATGCCGGTTCCGTTCGCGTTGGAAATCTTCACGACGAGCGGCGCGCTGTTGGTTCCAGCCGTCACCGACTGATTGTCGCCGCTGATCACGGCGATCGTCGATCCCGCCGCCGTGGCGGTTGCCGTGATCGTCACCGAAGCGCCGGTCGCGATCGAGGCCGTCAGCGAATCGAGGCCGACCGCCGTGCCGAGCGTCCAGAGCACCGTCGCGTCGCCGTTCGCGTTCGTCAGTGAGCTGGCCGTGCTGACCGAGCCACCCGCGCCGACCACTGCCCACGCCACCGACACACCGGCGAGCGCGTTGCTGTTCTGATCCGTCACGTGGACGCTGATCGGATTGGCGAGCTGTTGGCCCGCCGTACCCGTTTGGCCGTTGCTCCCGGCGTTGACTGTTATGAACGTCGCGACGAGCGCCGCCAGGTTGTTGTCATTGTCGCTGCATCCGACCGCGACCATCGCACCGAGCGTGACCATCGCGAGCGAAACACGCGCTACTTTCACCGTCTCCTTCACCATGACCCTTCCTCCCTTCCCGCTGCGTTGACTGTTGGGTTCCTCGCGAGGTCCGGCCATCGCCGGCATCGTCGATCCGGTGGCTCGCGCGATCGCGGCCCGGCCACGTATTGCCCGGCGCGAACCCGGAGCCGTTGCTCGCGCCGCTAAGCCGAAGACGGGCCCGTTGCCCATTGCTGGTCCCGTCCGTTCTTTTCGGGCAAGAGATCGAACCGAGTTGGTCCTTCCCCTCGTTCTCGTCCCCGAAAAAATCCACCACGATGTGGTCAAGAACTGCGCCGACGACGGCCGGTTTTCTCTTATTCGCGATATCGAATGCGACTGCTCAGCGCGACACGCTCGCGTCGTCGCGAAGCGAGTCGCGCGATCGCGTGTCGATCGTAGCCGGGTTCGCCGATGCACAGCGCCGCGACGTCGTCGTGTCGCCGCTGACCTACCTCGGCAGCGGCTACGCCGCGTCCGCCGCGTACGATCACTTCGGCGCTCGCTCGGCGGTCGCGGTCGTCGCGACGTGGGACGCGCAGAGTCTGCGACCGCAAAGCAATGTGAACGAATCGACCGAGCGCGTCATGCAAGGCGGCCTGCGCGCGGCCGCGCTGCGCACTGTCGCCGACGCCTACGGCTGGTCGTTTTCCGCGGGCGCGACGGCCGGACTCTGGGGGATGGCCACCGAGCATCGCTATCCGGCGCCGTACGACAGCCGCGCCGGCTTCTTCGCGGCCTTCGCCGCGGCGGGCCCCGCCGCCCAGGCGCGACGGCCGATTCTCGGCGGCCTCGCCCAACTCGAGGTCGACGCGCCGGTATTTGGATTCTCTAATCGCGCGTATTCGGAGACCAAGACCGGCCAGCCGCTGTGGAACGTACAGCGGGTCGGGCCGCGCGAGCTTCGCGCCCTGGACGGGGCGCTGACCTATGCTCCCGCTCCGCTGGGGCGGGTCGGCCTGCTCTTCTCCTATCGATTCTCGATTCTCGACTATCGCGACGCGCAACCGTTGCGATCGGCGTCGCAGAGCTTCTCGATCGGCTTGTCGCGCGCCTTCGGCGCGTATCGCCCGCGATGAGGCGCCGCGCGTTCGCGTATGTGACGGCCGCGCTGCTCGCGGTGGCGTGCACGGATGTGGTCGGGCCCGCGGCCGCGACGGACTACGGCTCGCTGTTCGACGACCTGTGGCGCCAGTTCGACCTTCACTACTCGTACTTCTCGGTCGCGCAGGTGAACTGGGACTCGCTCGGCAAGTACTACCGGCCGATCGCGGTGTCGGCGCCGAACGACCGACAGTTCGCGCGCGTGCTCGGCACGATGCTGGCCGAGCTGAAAGACATGCACGTCACGCTGTCCGCCGGCGCGGCCGGCACGATGCGCTACATCTCCCGCTCCGATACCGCGTCGACCTACTTCAATCAGACGATGACGCTCGGCCGTTACGTGCGCCTCCCGGCGTCGACGCCGGGCGGGCACATACAGTTCGGTCTCGCCAACGACTCGGTCGGATACGCCCGCATCTCGACGTTCGACGGCGGCGATTGGTCGGGCGAGATGGACGACGTGATCCGGAGCATGCCCGGCATGCGCGTCCTGATCATCGACGTCCGCGACAACCCCGGGGGCAATTACGTGCTCGCCGCCGACCTGGCGGGACGATTCACGACGCAGCGGCGCGTGTATGGGTACACACGCCGCCGCAACGGGCCGCGCCACGACGACTTCACGGGGTTCACCGAAGAAACGATCGCGCCCGCGGGCAGGCACTTCGGCGGGCGCGTGTTCGTGCTGGCCAATCGCCACTCGTTCAGCAGCGCCGAGGATTTCGTGCTCGCCATGCGTGCGATTCCCGGCGTGATGGTCGTGGGCGACACGACGGCGGGCGCCACGGGCGGGCCGATCGTCCGCGAGCTGGCGAACGGATGGACGTACGAGCTGTCCGAGTGGATCGAGTACACGCCCGACCGCGTGCCGTTCGAATCCGTCGGGCTCGCGCCGACGATCGTCGCGCGCACGACTCCCGACGAGTCGGCCCACGGCGTCGACGCGGTGCTCGAGCGGGCGATGCGGCTCGCGCGAGAACCCTGAGCGGCGACGCCCCCCCGGTCAGCCGGCGCTGGCGACGATCACGCCAAGCTGTCGGCCGGCATCCCCCGCGCGGTGGGAAAAGAAACGCTCGTTGTCGTGGCGCGTGCACCACGCGCTGACCGAGACGTCGCGAACTCCCGAGCGGCGCGCATGGTCGGCGATCAGCGCCCGGAGGTCGACGCGCGTCGGCCGTCCCGGATTCGTGCCGGTGAGCTCCGCGTACACGTCGCCGCTCACCTCGTAACAATCGCCGCAGATCGCAGGGCCGAGATGCACGCGCAACTCGGCCGCGGCGACACCCCGCTTGACCAGCGCGTCGACTCCGCGCTCGACGATGCGGGCCGCGGTGCCGCGCCAGCCCGAGTGCAACAGCCCCGTCGCCCCCGATTCGTGGGCGATGAACACCGGAACGCAGTCGGCGACGGTCACCGCGAGCGCGGTGCCCCGCTCGAATGCGACGTGGCCGTCGGCGTCGTCGGCGCGAAGCCAGCCTTCCCAGCACGTCGCGTGCACCAGAACGGTGGACCCGTGCACCTGGCTCGCCGTCGCGAGCCTCGGCCCGGCGCTGCGAAGCTCGCGCCGCAATGACGACCACCGCTCGGTAACGTCTTTCGCCGGCTCCTCGCTCGCGAGCCCGAAGCTGCCGACAGCGCGCGTCGTCGTGAACGCCAGTACGCCCAGCTCGGCGAACCCGGGCGCGATTTCCGATTGACCGACGACGTTCATTTCGCGCGACGATCCTCCACGCGCTCGATCCGCGCGCCCAGCGCGCGCAGCCGCTCGTCGATCCGCTCGTAACCGCGCTCGATCTGGCCGACGTTGTTGATCGTGCTTTCGCCGTCGGCACAGAGCGCGGCGAGCAGCATCGCCATGCCGGCCCGAATGTCGGGTGACTCGACCACGCTGCCGCGCAGCCGCGACGGGCCGGAGACGATCGCGCGGTGCGGATCGCACAGCACGATCCGCGCGCCCATGCCCACCAACTTGTCGACGAAGAAAAGCCGCGACTCGAACATCTTTTCGTGAATGAGAACGAGTCCCGTGCATTGCGTGGCCGTCACGAGCGCGATGGACATCGTATCGGCGGGGAACGCCGGCCAGGGCTGATCCTCGAGCTTGGGAACGTGTCCCCCGAGGTCACTCTGGATCTCGCGCTCTTGATCGGCCGGGATCACCAGATCCGGTCCCTCGATCTTGCACGAGATGCCGAGGCGCGCGAACCCCATGAGCGTCGAACGAAGATGCTCGACACCAGCGTCGGCGATGCGGAGCGTCGATCGCGTCACCGCGGCCAACCCGATGAACGAGCCGACCTCGATGTGGTCCGGACCGATGCGGTGGCTGCCGCCTTTGAGTGGCGCGCCGCCATGGATCGTGAGGAGGTTGGTCCCGATCCCGTCGATGCGCGCCCCGAGCGCCACGAGAAAGTTGCAGAGATCTTGGACGTGAGGTTCGCAGGCGGCGTTGCGGAGGATCGTCGTCCCCGTCGCCGCGACCGCCGCCGTGATCGCGTTCTCGGTTCCAGTCACGCTCGGCTCGTCCAGAAAGACATCGGCGCCGCGGAGCCCCGGGGTGCTCAGCCGAAAATTGTCCGTCAGGTCGAACGATGCACCCAGCCGCTCGAGCGCGAGAAAGTGCGTATCGACCCGGCGCCGGCCGATGACGTCGCCCCCGGGCGGCGGCAGCTCGATTTGCCCGCACCGGGCCAAGAGCGGCCCTGCGAGGAGGATCGAAGCGCGTATCTTTCGACAGAGAACCGGGTCCAGGCTCGCGGAACGGACGGTTTTGGCGTGGATGCGCAGGGTGTTTCGCGCTTCCCACGAAATGTCCGCTCCGGTCGACGCCACGAGCTCCGCGAGGGTCTCGACGTCGCGGATCCGCGGGACGTTTTCGAGCGTGACCGGCTGGTCGGTGAGAAGAGCGGCGCAGACGATCGGCAGCGCGGCGTTCTTGTTGCCGGAAGGACGGACGGTACCGGAGAGGGATACGCCGCCGTGTACGATGAACTGCGAAGCCGTCATGTGAGGAAGTCGCTCGCGCGATGTATGGTCGGAGCGAAGAATGACCGGGGGCCTGAGCCAAAATCAATGCCGCCGTTCGCTTGCAGTCGTGTTCCGTGGTCCGTAGGATGCGCCGCGTTGGAGCCGTCGTCCCGATCAATGAGCCACGATGCCTAACGTTTTCGAGGAGATCACCGCGATCAGCAGCGCCATCATCGGCGCGTCGCTCGTCACGCTGATCGTGCTCCTCATCATCGGCGCGGCCCGGGCCCGCACGGCGGGAAAACGGTTCGAGGAAAAGCTCCAGCAAGCGGTCGACGACCTGAAGCCCCTCCTCGACGACCTCAGGCCGCTTCTGTACGATCTGAGGCCGCTCGTCGAGCGGGGCAAGGCGATTTCCGAAGATGTGGCGTCGATCGCGCGCACCGTCCGCGAGAACGTCGACCAGGTCGGCGACACGGTCACCGCGGCCAACGACCGGGTGCGCGCCGCGCTCGAGGCGACCGAGGAACGGCTGGCCGAGTTCGACGCGCTCATTTCCGTCGTCCAGGGCGAGGCCGAGGACATCTTCGTGTCGACGGCCGCGGCGGTCCGCGGCGTTCGCGGCGGGGCCGCCTCACTCCGCCGGCGCCGTGGGACAAACCTTGCGTCGGTTGAGGCCGAGGATGACGCCGCGAACGACGAAAGTTCGGACAAGGAGGAGGGCGACGATGGTATCGATGAAAGACCTGAGAAAGAGTCCCCGGCTCCGCGACTTCGACCCCGTGCGCCTCGTCCGCGGGCGTCGTAGGCGCCAGGCCGAGGTCGTCGCCGCCGCCGTCATCGGGGCGGCGGTGGTAGCCGGCCTCGTCTACTTGGTGACCCAGCGGAGCGGGCGACGCGGCAGTTCTTTGGCGCCGACGATGCGCCGGCTGCGCCGCAACGTCGCCGACTATGTCGGCAGCGCGCGCGAGGCGATCGACGACGCCGTCGAATCAGAGCTCAAGGATCTGCGCCGGTCGATTCGGCGGCAGCGCAAGCGCTTTGGAGTCTGACGTGCCGAAATCCGCGCGTCGGACCCGTCGCGCGGGACGAGTGCCGACTTGCGTCTGGTTGGCGGTCGTGTTCCTCGTGGTGACCCCCGCCGTCGCGCACGCTTGGACTCCCGGTACGCACGTGTTCCTCGGCGACGCGGTGATTCGGTCGCTGCAGCTGCTTCCGCCCAGCGTCGCCGCGCTGCTGAGCGAGTTCCCGTACGACTTTTTGTACGGTTCGATCGCGGCGGACACGAGCATCGCGAAGAAGTACGCTCCGGCCGGCCGGCACTGCCACTCGTGGACCGTCGGGATGGAAATCTACGAGAGCGCCGCCGAGCCGCAGCTGCGCGCGTTCGGGCTTGGTTATCTGGCCCACCTCGCCGCGGACGCCGTCGCGCACAACTACTTCGTCCCGCGCCAGCTGGCGGTCACGTCGAGCACGTCGTCGCTCGGCCACTCGTATTGGGAGAGCCGCTTCGAGACCCACCTGGGGACCGAAGTCGCTCGCCGCGCGCGCGAGCTGATTCTGATCGACCACTCGCGCTCGGACGGGCTGCTCGACCGTGTGTTGAGTCCGACGATCTTCAGCACTCCGACCAACCGGCGGATCTTCCGCGGCATGGTCATCGTGGCCGACAACGAGTCCTGGCAGCGCATCTTCCAGCTGCTGCGGGAGAACAGCCGCTGGGATCTCGCGGACGACGACGTCGGCCGCTACCTGGGCCGCGCGTACGATTTCATCATCGACCTGCTGCTGCGGATGGATCGGGCGGAGCCGTACCAGCTCGATCCGTCCGGCGATGCCGCGCTGCGGATGGCGAAGCGAATCCGGCGGCGCGTCCTCCGCGTCGACGGCGAAGAGCGTCTGCACGACGAGGCCGAACGGCAATTCGGGCTGCCGGCCACGTCACTCGCCTTCGCGGCGAAGCTTGCCGCGCCGCTCTACGAGCCGGTGCGCGTCGCGAGCAACTGATTCACGCGCTTCGGGTCGGCACTGCCGCTCGACTTCTTCATCACGAATCCGACGAGCACGCCCTGCAGCCGCCGCTCTCCGCGAAGGAAGCGGCCGGCTTCGCCCGGATGCTCGGCGAAGACTTCGTCGATCCAGCGAACGAGCGCGTCGTCGTCGCTGACCTTGAGCAGCCCGTCGCGTTCGGCGATCGCGCGCGGTTCCCCTCCACGTTCGGCCATCACGCCGAAGATCTGCTTCGCCGCGGTGTGACTCACGACGCCGTCGCGCACGAGCGCGAGCAAGTCGCCAAGTCCCGCCGGCCGGACGAGTAGCTCGTCGATCGACTGCCCCGACGCCTTGAGCGAGGCGAGGACCTCGCCGAGCACCCAGTTCGCGGCCGTCTTTGCGTCGCCGCTCCGCGCCGCCAATTCGTCGAAATAGTCGCCGAGCGCGCGGCTGGAGGTGAGCACGCCGATGTCGTAGGCGGTGAGCGACGGAAACGACGTCATGAATCGCGCGGCCCGCGCCGCCGGCAGCTCGGGAAGCTCGCGGCGGATCCGCTCGATGCGGTCGCTCGTCACCACCAATGGCGGAAGGTCGGGATCGGGGAAATACCGGTAGTCATGACTTCCCTCTTTCGATCGCGCCGGCCGCACTTCTTCCATGGTCGCGTCCCAGAGCATCGTCTGCTGCTCGACGCGCCCGCCCGAATCCAATAGGTCGGCCTGGCGGCGCGCTTCGGCGTCGAGCGCGCGCACCACGGCCGAGAACGAATTCATGTTCTTGATCTCGGTCTTGGTGCCGAGGGCAGTGGCGCCGGGCAGCCGGATGCTGACGTTCGCGTCGACGCGCAGGCTTCCCTCCTCCATGCTCACGTCGCTCACGCCGGCGAATTCGAGGATCTGCTTGAGCGTCTTGAGATACGACTCGGCCTCCGACGCCGACCGGATTTGGGGCTCGCTCACGATTTCGGCGAGTGGAACGCCCGCGCGGTTGAGGTCGACGGCGGTGGCGGCGGTGAACCGGTCGTGGATCGACTTCCCCGCGTCTTCCTCCATGTGGAGACGCGTGACGCCGATGGCTCGCGGGGACGGGTCATCGCCGTGGCCGGGCAGCGTCACGCGCCCATTCGTCGCCAGCGGCCGATCGAATTGAGAGATCTGATATCCCTTCGGCAGGTCGGGATAGAAGTAGTTCTTTCGCGCGAACATCGAGACCGGATGAACCGTGCAGTCGAGCGCGAGCGCCGCGCGGATCGCCAACTCGACGGCGTGGTTGTTCAGCACCGGCAGCGCGCCCGGCAAACCCAGGCACACCGGACACGTGTGCTGGTTGGGCGGCGCGCCGAAGTCGGTGGAGCAGCCGCAGAAGATCTTCGTCGCCGTCTGGAGGTGGACGTGCACCTCGAGGCCGACGACCATCTCGTATCCCAGCCCCGTCGCCGCCGTCATCGGTGCGCCTCGCCGCCGAGCGACCGCTCGAGCGCGTAGGCGGCCGTGAGCATGAGCGCTTCGTCGAAATGGTTGGCGATCAACTGACCGCCCACCGGTAGGCCGCCGACTCGCCCGATCGGGAGCGACATCGCCGGAACGCCGGCGAGATTCGCCGTGCACGTGAAGATGTCGCTCAGGTACATCTCATACGGATCGCTCTTCGCGCCGATTGGAAACGCCGGAGTCGGCGTGGTCGGCGTGAAGAGCACGTGCACGCCCGAGCCGAATACGCTGGCGAAATCGCGCGCGATGAGCGTGCGGACCTGCTGCGCTTTCCGGTAGTACGCGTCGTAGTATCCCGCTGACAGAACATACGTACCGAGGAGAATGCGGCGCGTGACCTCGCGACCGAAGCCGCCCGACCGTGTCGCCTCGTACATCCCGCGCAAGCCGTCGCCGGTGAGTCTCAGTCCGTAACGAACGCCATCGAAGCGCGCGAGGTTCGACGACGCCTCGGCGGGCGCGACGATGTAATACACGGGAATCGCCAGCTCGGTGTACGGCAGCGAGACGTCGCGAATCTCGGCGCCGAGCGAGCGCAGACGTTCGAGAGCCTCGTCGCACTTCGCGCGCACCCCGTGGGCCAGATCCGCGGGGAAATACTCGCGCGGCCGGCCGACGACGAGGCCGTGCAGCGACGCGTCGCGGCCGCTTCGATAGTCGGCCACGACCTTGACCGTGCTGGTCGAGTCGTTCGGGTCGTGACCGGCGATGGCTCCGAGCGCCATCGCCGCGTCGTCCACGCGGCGCCCGAAGACTCCGACTTGGTCGAGCGACGACGCGAACGCGACGAGCCCGAAGCGGCTCACGCGGCCGTAGGTCGGCTTCACGCCGACCACGCCGCAGAACGCGGCGGGCTGCCTCACCGACCCGCCCGTTTCCGAGCCGAGCGCGATCGGGACGACGCCGGCGGCGACCGCCGCGGCCGATCCGCCGGACGATCCGCCGGGCACGCGATCGGGCGCCAGCGGATTGCGCGTCGGACCAAACGCGCTGTTTTCGGTGGACGAGCCCATCGCGAATTCGTCCATGTTCGACTTCGCGACGACGACGGCGCCGTGCGCGCGAAGGCGCGTCACAACGGTCGCCTCGAACGGGCTCACGTAGCCTTCGAGAATCCGCGATCCGCACGACGTCGGCAGCGTGAGCGTCGCGATGTTGTCCTTCACCACCACCGGAACGCCCGCCAGCGCGCCGACCGATCCTCCTTCCGAACGGGCCTCGGCGCAGCGCGTCTCCACCAGCGCGGCGTCGGTCAGCGCCGATTCACGGTCGAGATGCAACAGCGCGTTGAGACCCTCCTTGCCCGCTTTGACCGTCTCGGCGCGTTCGAGCGAACGGAGGATGGGGTCGACGGCCGAAAGTCCGACCTCAACCGATTCACGGAGCATCGCCGCCGAATCATGCTCGAGCGGGGGGAGGGTCACGTGTCGTCGTCTTCGTGCGTCGACAGTCGCGGCACGAGGAAGAAGCCGTCTCGCTCGTTGGGCGCGAAAGCGGCGATCGCTCTCGCCAGCGGAACGGAGGGCCCGGCGTCGGGCCGCAGCGGCGCATAGTCGACGCCGATCCCCGTGAGCGGCTCGACGCCGGTCGTTTCGACGCGCGACAAGACGCTCATGTGCTCGAGAATCGTGTTCAGCTCGGCGACCAGCGCGCGCGCTCGATCGTCGGACACGCCCAGGCGCGCCAGCGACGCGATGTGTCTGACGTCGTCGATCGTGACGGCCATGTCACTCGTCTCCGCGCTCGAGGTTGGCCTGCGCGATCACGAGCGTCTTGCGCCCGATGGCTTCATCGTCGAAGTCGATCTTCACCTTGGCGTCGCGCCCGACGCCGGAGAGCTCGGCGATCGTGCCCGTTCCGAATTTGCGATGGCGCACGCGCGCGCCCACGACGAAGACCGCGGCGTCTTGCGATTCGTCCTCGACGGAACGCCCCCGCCCTCCACCGAGCGAGACTGGTACGCCCGGCCTTCGCGAGGCGGCCGACTCGCGAGCGGGAAGATCGTCGTCCCACGACGACGACGACGCGCCGCGAGGAAACATTCCTCCGCCGGAGCGCCCGTATCCTCGGCCGCCGTACCCCGTCGCGCGGTCCGCGCCCGCGCGCATGAACGCGCGGCCCGAGCTGCGCACCTTGATCGTGCTGCGCGATTCGAGCATCGAGGTCGGAATGCCGTCGAGGAAGCCCGAGGGGCGCGCGCCCATCAACTCGCCGTTGCGCCGCCGCTCCTCGGCGTGTGTGAGATACAGCTTCCGCTCGGCGCGCGTGATCCCGACGTAGAACAACCGACGCTCTTCCTCGAGGAGCGATGGCTCCTCGTACGCCTTGGCGAGCGGAAAGAGCCCGTCCTCGAGGCCCGTGATGAAGACGATGGGGAACTCGAGGCCCTTGGCGTTGTGCAGCGTCATGAGCGTCACCGCCTCGCCGTCAGCCGCGAGCGCGTCGGAATCGGCGACGAGGCTCGCCCGCTGCAAAAAGTGGTCGAGCGGCCGCAGGCCGACCTCTCCCAATTCGTCGGCGACCAACTCGGCGGCGCCCGTGATCAATTCCCTCACGTTGTCGAGCCGCTCGGCCGACTCAGGCCCTTCGGCGCGCAAATAGTCGCCGTAGCGAATCGCGTCGACCAGCTCGCGCAGCAGCTCGTCGACCGCCGACTCCTGGGCGCGCTCGCGCAGCCCACCGATCAGGCGGACGAACTCGGCCAGCGCGATGCGAGCCGCCGGCCGCAGCGCCGAGGTGATGTCTTGGCGTTGCGCCCCCTCGAACATCGGAACAGCGACGAGTCGCGACGCTTCCGCGAGCTGGTCGATCGTCGTTTCACCGAGACCGCGCTTCGGCACGCCCACCGCGCGCCGGAAGGCTTCGTCGTCGGCCGGATTCGCGATGAGCTTGAGGTACGCCATGAGATCGCGAATCTCTCGTCGATCGTAAAAGCGAACGGCGCCGACGAGCCGGTAGGGCATCGCCTGCCGGCGCAACGCCTCTTCCAGCGCTCGACTCTGCGCATTGGTGCGATACAGCACGGCGACGTCGGCGTAGCCGGCCGGCGTCTGACCGGAGCGCCTCACGCCGATCTCGCTCACGACGAAATCGGCTTCGTCGCGCTCGTCGAGCGATCGCACGAGCGTGATCGGCTCGCCGCCGCCGCGCGTCGCGCGGAGCGTCTTGCCCATGCGCGCGGTGTTCGCGCTGATCACGACATTGGCGAGATCGAGAATCTGGGGCGTCGAGCGGTAGTTCTCCTCGAGCCGCACGACCGCCGCGCCGGCGAAGTCCTTGTTGAAGTCGAGGATGTTCCGGATGTCCGCGCCACGCCATCCGTAAATCGACTGATCGTCGTCGCCCACGACGCACACGTTGCCGTGTTGGCCGCCGAGCAGCTTGATCAACTCGTACTGCGCGCGGTTCGTATCCTGGTACTCGTCGACGAGGATGTACTTGAACTGGTCGCGATACCGCGAGAGGCGCTCCGAGTGGCGCTGGAGCATCCGCACCGGAAGCACGAGCAGATCGTCGAAATCGACGGCGTTGGCGAGCCGCAGCGCCTGGTCGAGACTCTTGAAGATCGGCGCGACCGCCTTGGAGAAGGGATCGAACGCCATCCGCTCGTACTCTGCCGGCTCGACGAGCGCGTTCTTCGCGTCGGAGATCGCCGAGTGCACCGCGCGCGGAGCGAACTGCTTGGGCGAAACACCGTGCCGTTCCATCAACCGCTTCACGACGCCGAGCGAATCGTCCTGGTCGTAGATGGTGTACGTCGGCGTTCGGTCCACGAGATGCGCCGACGCACGCAGCATCCGTGCGCCGATCGCGTGAAAGGTCCCCGCCCACATGCCGGCCGGCTCGCTCCCGAGAAGTCGACCGATGCGGTCGCGCATTTCGCCGGCAGCCTTGTTCGTGAACGTGACGGCCAGGATGTTCCGGGCGTTCACACCTTCCACGTCGATCAGCCGCGCGATGCGCGTCGTGAGAACGCGCGTTTTCCCCGATCCGGCGCCCGCGAGCACCAGGAGGGGACCATTCACATGGAGCACAGCCTCGCGCTGCGCCGGGTTGAGGCCCGCCGTCAACCGCTCGTCCAGCATCGTCTGCATCAGTGAAGAATAATCTCGAAGGTGGCGCCGCCCCGGATGCCGGCCGCGCCGATGCTGCCCGGCGCCTCCGACGGCGCGAGCTGCAGGATGCCGTTGTGGTTCTCCTCGACGATTCGCCGGGCCAGTGAGAGCCCGATGCCCCACCCGCTCTGCTTCGTCGAAAAGCCGGGCTCGAAGACGCGCGAGCGCAGCTCGCGCGGCACGCCCGGCCCATCGTCGGCCACGCGAATCACGACGCCCTCCGTGCCGGAGTGCGCGGCCGTCAACCGCACGCGTCCTCCACGGCCGGCGAGCGCGTCGATGGCGTTCTTGGCCAAGACCTCGATCGCCCACTCGAGGAGCACGGGATCGCCCTTCACCTTCGGAAGGCCCGGCTCCTCGTCGTGCTCGACGATGATCGTGTTGGCGAGCGTCGGCACGCGCGCCTGGAAGTATCGGGCGACGCGCACGACGAGCGCGCCGGCGTTGACGTCGTCGAACTTCGGTTCACGCCCGATTCGCTCGAAGCGATGCGCAACGCGGTCCAGCCGGTCCAGGTCGGCGCGCATGTGCCGCGCGGCGGCGGCCGACGACTCGTCGTGCGCGCGCTCCTCCATCAGCTCGATCCATCCGGCCAGACTCGATAGCGGGGTTCCCAGTTGATGGGCGGACTCGCGCGCCATGCCCGCCCAAAGCCGCTCGCGCGCGGCGTCGCCGCGGGTCCGCACGATGTAGACCCACGCCAAGAGCAGAATGGCGGCCATGCTCGCCTGCAGTGCCGGGACGATGCGAAGCCAGCGCACCACCGCCGGATCGCCGTAGTAGACTTTTCCAATGAGCGGATCCACAATCGGCTCGTGTTCCGCTTGGAGCACGGCGACGTACTCGCGAATGCGCGGATCGGTGTCGGGCAGCGAGTGCGTGGGATCGAACGGCAAGTTGGCGTGCCCGGCGACGACGCCGCTCGGGTCGGTCACGACGAGCGGCACGCCCTGCGCCTGAATGCTCTTCGACAGATCGACGAGCGCCGCGTCCATCGCGCCGGGCGAGCTGTCGGCGAACGCGCGAAACACGCGCGCGTACATCTCGGTCGACCGCCGCGCGTCGCCGCGCAGGTCGACGATCACACGCTGCGTGTACCAGACGTACGACCCCAGCAGTACCAGAAACAGCGTGGCGACCAGCATCTCGGATTTGCTGCGCCGCATAATGGGAGGGGACGGACGGTCAGCCGATCTTGTCGACGCCGAGATACGGGCGCAACGCGTCCGGAACGGTGACCGTTCCGTCGGCGTTCTGGTGATGCTCCAACAAACAGGCGATCGTGCGCGGAAACGCCAGCCCCGATCCGTTCAGCGTGTGTACGAATCGAGGCTTCTCACCCTTGGCCGGGCGATAGCGAATGTTGGCGCGACGCGCCTGAAAGTCGGTGAACGTGCTGCACGACGACACTTCCAGCCAGGCGCCGACGCCCGGCGCCCAGCACTCCAGGTCGTACGTCATCGCCGAGCTGAAGCCGGTGTCGCCGGCGGCGAGCAGCTTCCGGCGGTGCGGCAGCTCGAGACGCTCGAGCATCGTTTCGGCATGACGCGTCAGGAGCTCGAGCTGCTCGGCCGACGTCTCCGGCGTCGCGTAGCGCACGAGCTCCACCTTGTCGAATTCGTGCGTGCGCAGAATGCCGCGCGTGTCCTTGCCCGCCGACCCGGCCTCGCGGCGAAAACACTTGCTGTACGCGACGAACGCCATCGGCATCGCGTCGAACTCGATGATCTCGTCCCGGTACAGATTCGTGACCGGGACTTCGGCCGTGGGGATGAGAAAGAGGTCGTCGCCGCGAGTGCCGTACGCGTCGTCCTCGAACTTGGGCAGCTGGCCCGTGCCGGTCATCGTCGCGCGATTGACGAGGAGCGGCGGCCACACCTCTTCGTAGCCGTGCTGTTCGCGATGCGTGTCCATGAACATCGCGATCAACGACCGGATGAGTCTCGCCCCCATGCCGCGATAGAAAACGAACCCGGAGCCGGAAACCTTCCCCGCCCGCTCGAGATCGATCATCCCGAGCGACGCGCCGATCTCCCAATGCGGCTTGACGCCGTCGCGCTCGCGGGGCGAGCCCCACTCGCGAACGACGACGTTGTGCGTCTCGTCGCCGTCCGGAACCGCCGGAAGCGTGACGTTTGGAATCTCGAGCAGCGTTCGGTCGAGCGCCTGCTGCGCCGCGCCCAACTCGTGCTCGAGCCTCGTGATCTCGTCGCCAAGGGCACGTCCCTGCGCGATCAAATCGTCGGCGTCTTCCCGCGCGCGCTTTCGCCGAGCGACTTCCTGCGAGTTGGCGTTGCGCGCTGCCTTCCGCTCTTCGACCGCCTGGATCAACGTCCGGCGGTCACGCTCGAGTTGGACGCCGCGATCGATGACGGGCTCCAGGCCGTCGAGCGCGCCGCGGCGCCGGAGCCCATCGCGCAGCAGATCGACCTGCTCGCGGAGCATCCGCGCGTCGTGCATGCGTCAGGTCTTCGGGATGCCGTCGGCGAACGACACAAAACCGCAGTTGGGATCGACGGTGAACATGACCTTCATCGACCGCGTGGTGAGATCGACCGCGGTGACGATGATCTTCGCGTACAGGTTCTGGCCGGTGATCGCGAGGCCGCAGGTCGTGAGGTCGTTCGACTGCGCGAGGACCGTCACGTTCGACGCACCGATCAGCGTGGTGTCGGCGCGATATCCGTTCTTCGGCGCTTGGAACACGTTCGTGAAAGAAGTCCCCGAGACCTGGAGACCGACCGCGTGGGTCGGCGCGAGACCAGAGGCGATCGTGCGCAACGGCAAGAACAGCACGTGCCCCGCCGAATCGATGTCGAACGCGACGTCGAAGAGAAAGGTCGACGACGCGGGCACCAACTGGCCGGTCGAGATCTGCAGCGCCGTCGGCGCACCGAGCGGCGCACCATTGATCGCGTAAACCACGCCGCTGTCGGTGAGCGTCGGAAGCGACGCCGGAACACCGGTGAGGTCGCCGCACGAGATGGCGGTGATGGCGGCGGCGAACGTCGCCAACGCGAAAAACGGAGCCGGAACCGGCGAGAAACGACGAGTCATCATAGGGGGATTCGTGCGAAGGATACGGACGAGTTGAGGATTGTTCAAGCGATTGGGGCCGCTTGACTTCGACCACTTCGATCTCTAGCTTCGCCACCACTTCGGGGGGAAGCGCGAACGACGGAATGCCGAGCATTCGTGATCTGGTCGCTGCCATCCGGCAGCGTGAAGGAGTCGACGCCGCCGTCGTCCTCGGACGCGACGGTTTGTTGATCGACGGCCAGCTCACCGAGGGGCTCGACGCCGACGACATCGCCGCCCGAATTCCCGCCATCCTGAGCTCCGCGGACGAGCTCGGCGTCGCCGCCAACCGTGGCGAGCTGGTGACGGCGGTGCTGGAGCACCGCCAAGGCATCGCGATCGTATCGGTGCTGACGGCCGATGCCGTGCTTCTCGTGCTCATGTCGCCCGGCGCCGCCGTCGGGCAAATGCTGCTCGAGATTCGCCGCAACCGCGAACGCATCGCCGCTCTCGTCTAAGCACACCGAGTCGCCGTGTCCAACTCGCCTCCGTGCCACGTACTCGTCGCCGACGACGAACCGCACATCGGCCGCATCATCAAGATGAAACTCGAGCAGGGACCGTTTCGGGTCACTTTGGCGTACGACGGGCGCGAGGCGCTCGAGACGCTGGAGCGCGAAACGGACATCTGCCTCGTCATGCTCGACCTCATGATGCCCCACCTGAGCGGCCTCGATGTGCTGGCCGCGATGCGCCGCGACGCGCGGTGGCAAAAAGTCCCGTGCATCATCCTGACGGCGGCCGGCCAGGAACAGCAGCACACGAGCGCCATGGCGCTCGGCGCGAACGACTTCCTGACCAAGCCGTTCAGTCCCAAAAAGCTCTACGCGAGAGCGGCTGAATTGGTCGGCCTCGCGGTCGACGATTCGAACGTGGACGCCCCCCCAGGATGAGCCGCTGGGCGGTGGTTCTGGCCGGCGGGGTCGGGTCGCGATTCTGGCCGTTGTCCACGCCGTCGCGCCCGAAACAATTGTTGCCACTCGTTTCCTCGCAGCCGCTCCTCGCGGACACGGCGGCGCGGCTACGTCCAATCGTGTCATCGGATCGAACGCTGATACTCACGAGTGAGACGTTGGTGCCAAGCGTGGCCGCCCTCCTTCCGGACGTGCCGGCGTCCAACATCCTGGCGGAGCCCCGCCCCGCCGGGACCGCGGCGGCCCTCACGTGGGCCGCGCAGGAGATCGCGCGCCGCGACGGTCCGGCCGCCGTCATGATGTCCGTGCATGCCGATTGGGCCGTGGCCGACGCCGCCGGCTTCCAGCACGCGCTGACGCTCGCCGCCCAGACCGCGGAACGGCACCACGCCCTGGTGACGGTCGGCGTCGTTCCGACCCGCGCGGATCCGGGGTTCGGGTACATCCACCCGGGCGAAGCGCTCGACGGCGAGACCAGTGGCGCACGCCGCGTCGCGCGGTTCGTCGAGAAGCCCGACCGGGCGCGCGCCGAACAGATGCGCCGCGACGGATATCTCTGGAACTCCGGCATCTTCGTGTGGCGCGTCGGCGATTTTCTCGACGACGTGCGGCGCTTCACGCCGGAAGTCTCGCGCGCGCTCCACGCCAATTCTGACGACATGCTCGGCTTCTTCGGCGCGGTCACGCCGATTTCCGTCGACGTCGGAGTGCTCGAGCGGAGCGACCGGGTCGTGGTGCTCGCGGGCGATTTCGGTTGGGACGACGTCGGGACGTGGGGTGCGCTGCGCCGCGTGCGCCGAACGGATGCCGCCGGCAACACGGCAAGCGGACGGCTCTACGCGATCGACTCGCGAGACAATGTCGTGCACGCACCCAGCGCCACCGTGGTCATGTATGGGGTGTCGAACCTCGTCGTGGTCATGGAGAACGACATGCTGCTCGTCACCACCACGGAACGGTCATCCGATTTGAAAACGCTCATGGACGCCCTCCCGCGCGGCGTCCGGGAACGTCCGTGAGCGCCGTCTACCTCTACGACGACGCGGCGGCCAGGCGCTTCGAGCCGTTCGCCAGCACGCGTCCCGTTTCGGAGCTCGTCGCCGGCGTGTCGCTCATCCGCGAGCGATGGCGCCACGCCATGCAGCCGAGCGACGGCCTGTTTTTTCTCGCCGGAGAGCGGCACGCGGACTTCGACGAGCCGGGCGCGGTCGGGGCGAGCGGCGTGATTCCGGCGGGCTCGATCATCGTCAACAGCCGCTGCGTTCCCCAGCTGCCCGCGGACCCGCAATCGGTGCCGCGGCGCGTCGCGCCCGTTACGATGTGGCGATGCGGAAACCAAATGGCGGCGATGCGCCTGCGCGAGCCGATGGATCCGCTCGAATTCGCCGACGGCACGCTGAGCCTCGACGAGATCGCGGCGGGCACGGGCGCGATCGCCGAGGTGCACGGCTGGTGGCTGGAGGACGTCTGGGATTTGATTCGCCTGCTGCAGGAACAGCTGACGCACGACATTCCGATCGCCACGCGCGGGATGTCGGGGTCGTTGCCCCGGCACGCGACCATTCTCGGCGATCAGCCGCTGTTCGTCTCGCAGGACGCCGTCGTCGAGCCGCACGTGGTGCTCGACGCGACCGCCGGGCCGATCATGGTGTGCGAGGGATCGCACGTCCGGGCCTTCACGCGGATCTCGGGGCCCTGCTACATCGGCCGGCACGTCACGGTGCTCGGCGGCGACGTGACGGGGAGCTCGGTCGGCGACTGGTCGAAGGTGCGCGGCGAGCTGAGTACGAGCATCGTCGTCGGCCACTCGAACAAGGGACACGACGGCTTCGTCGGGCATTCGTACCTTGGCCGCTGGGTCAACATCGGCGCGGGGACGATCACGAGCAATTTGAAGAACACGTACGGCCCCGTCGCGATGTGGACGCCCGACGGCGTGCGCGACACGGGGATGCAGTTCCTCGGCACGATGTTCGGCGACCACGTGAAGACCGGAATCGGGCTGCGGCTGACGACGGGAACGGTGATCGGCGCCGGGTCGAACGTGTACGGCGCGATGCCGCCCAAGGTCGTGGCGCCCTTTTCGTGGGGCGACGCGTGGCCGTACAAGCTCCACCAGGCCGACAAGTTCATCGAGAGCGCGACGCGCATGATGGCGCGGCGATCGATTACGTTGAGCGATCGCGGGCGGCGGCATCTCGCCGCGACGCACGCCAGCCGGTGGGTCCTCGAGGACGGGGAGCGCTAATCGTGAAGCTGTGGATGCTCGGGAGCGGCAGTCGGGGGAACGCGATTCTCGTGGAGTGCGACGGATCGCGGATCCTGATCGACTGCGGCTACGGCACTCGCACGCTCACGGGGCGGCTCAAGACGATCGGGGTGAAGCCCGATTCGATCGACGCGTGCCTCGTGACGCACGAGCATTCGGACCATGTGCACGGCGCGAAGTCGGCGATGAAGCGCTGGGGTTGGGAGATGTATGCGACTCCGGCGACGGCACGCGCGGCGAAGCTCAGCGGGTCGCATCTCAATCGCTTCGCCGCGGGAACGACGCTGCATTTCCCGACGATGACCGTGTCGACGACGCCGACGCCGCACGACGCGCGCGAGTCGGTGGGGTTCGTGGTGACGAGCAAGTCGACGGGCGCCCGCGCCGGGTTGTTCTATGACTTTGGCTACGTGACGCGGGCGATCGCGCGAGCGTGTGCCTCGCTCGACATCCTCGTGCTCGAGTCGAACCACGACGCCGACATGCTGCGCGACGGTCCGTACCCGGCGTTTCTGCAGGCGAGGATCGCGTCTCGCGTCGGGCATCTCAGCAACCTCGCCGCAGCCGCGTTCGCTCGCGAAGCGGTGACGCGCGAAACGAATCACCTCGTGCTCGCGCACCTGAGCGAGAAGTGCAACACGCCACGGGTTGCGCTGACGAACATGCGCACCGCGCTGGCGAAGTCGCGATTCCGCGGAACGCTGACGGCGGCGAAGCAGGACGCGGTCGTCGGGCCGTTCACGCCCGGTACCGCGCGCGCCGAAAAGCCGGTTCAGTACACGCTGTTCGCCTGACGCCGACTCCACGGCTGGCGGGAGTCGCCCGGGGGTGCCCTATTGATGGGGTCGCACTTCGCGGTTTGCAGACACGCCCCCCATCTCCGCCCAGAGGGTCTATGCGCAACACTCGCTTGCTGATCGCAGCCATCTCACTCGTCGCCTGTGCGAAGTCCGAGTCGGCGAAAACCGATTCCGCGGCGGCCATGTCGGCCGCTCCCGCCGCGCCGGCAGCCGTCACCGCGGCCGACATGGCCAGCACGGTGAACGGCAAAGTCATGGCGCAGGGTTCCGACTCGGTGTTGTCGACCTTCACCTGTTCCCCGGGTACGGCCGCCAACACCACGCGGTGTGTGGACCCGGCCGCGCCGAAAGACACGGTGAACTACACCTACACGCTGACCGGCGCCGACAGCGTGATGTTCGAGTCCGCGCCGTTCACGCCGCCGACCCCGCCCAAGAGCCCGAAGCTGATCAATCACGTCGTCGGGCACCTGGCGGGCAACCAATGGACGGGGACGACCGTGTCGGTCCTGGCGGCGAAGCCGGATTCCGTCGTGCAGCGCACGCGGTGGACGGCAACCAAGGCGCAGTGAAGCCGTTGCCGTGCGCCGGAAAACAAAAACGGGCCGCCTTTCGGCGGCCCGTTCTCGTCGGTCCGAGCTCGCGGCTCTTAGTACATCCCGCCCATGCCGCCCGGACCAGCCGGCGCCGCGGGCTTCTCTTCCTTCCTCTCGACGATGAGCGCTTCGGTCGTGAGGAGCAGACCGGCGATCGACGCCGCGTTCTGCAGCGCCGTGCGCGTCACCTTCGTCGGATCGATCACGCCCGCCTGCACGAGGTTCTCGTACGTGTCGGTGAGCGCGTTGTAGCCGAACGCGTCGTCCTTCGAACCGCGAACCTTCTCGACGACGATCGAGCCTTCACCACCCGCGTTCTGCACGATCATGCGGATCGGCTCCTCGATCGCGCGGCGGATGATGTCGACGCCGATCTGCTCGTCGGCCTCGCCGAGCTTGAGGGTCTTGAGCGCGCGTTGTGCGCGAATGAACGCCACGCCGCCGCCCGGGACGATGCCTTCCTCGGCCGCGGCGCGGGTCGCGTGGAGCGCGTCCTCGACGCGGGCCTTCTTTTCCTTCATCTCGGCTTCGGTCGCCGCGCCGACGTTGATCACCGCGACACCGCCGGCGAGCTTCGCCAGACGCTCCTGGAGCTTCTCCTTGTCGTAGTCGCTCGTCGAGGCGTCGATCGCGACACGGATTTCCTTGATGCGGCCCTGGATCTTGTCGTCCGATCCGGCACCGTCGATGATCGTCGTGTTGTCTTTGTCGACCACGACGCGCTTGGCGCGGCCCAAGTCCGTGACGACCGCGTTCTCGAGCTTGAAGCCGACTTCCTCGCTGATGACCTGCCCGTTGGTCAGGACCGCGATGTCCTGCAGCATCGCCTTGCGGCGATCGCCGAAGCCCGGGGCCTTCACGGCCGCCACCTTGAGCGTGCCGCGGAGCTTGTTCACGACGAGCGTCGCGAGCGCTTCACCTTCGACGTCTTCAGCGATGATGAGCAGCGGACGTCCTTGCTGGGCGACCTTCTCCAGCACCGGCAGGAGGTCCTTCATCGACGAGACCTTCTTGTCGTGGATCAGGATGAGCGCGTCCTCGAGGACCGCTTCCATCTTTTCCGGATCGGTGACGAAGTAGGGCGAGACGTAGCCGCGGTCGAACTGCATGCCCTCGACCGTCTCGAGCGTCGTCTCGAGGCCCTTCGCCTCTTCGACGGTGATGACGCCGTCCTTGCCGACCTTGTCGAACGCGTCGGCGATCAGGTCGCCGATCTCGGCATCGTTGTTCGCCGAAATGGCGCCGACCTGGGCGATCTCTTTCTTGCCCGAGGTGGGGACGCTGATCTTCTTGAGTTCGGCGACGACCGCGGCGACGGCCTGGTCGATGCCGCGCTTGATGGCCATCGGGTTCGAGCCGGCGGTGACGTTCTTGAGGCCTTCGCGGAAGATCGCCTGCGCGAGCACGGTGGCGGTGGTGGTGCCGTCGCCGGCGTTGTCGCTCGTCTTGGTGGCGACTTCCTTGACCATCTGCGCGCCCATGTTCTCGAGCGGATCGTTCAGCTCGATTTCCTTGGCGACGGTGACGCCGTCCTTGGTGACCGTGGGGGCGCCGAATTTCTTGTCGATGACGACGTTCCGGCCCTTCGGACCGAGGGTGACCTTCACGGCCTCGGCCAGCTGATCGACCCCACGCTTGAGTGCAGCGCGCGCGTCGACGTTGAAATGGAGTTCTTTGGCTGCCATGGCGAAATCTCTAGAGTGAGTTGTCTAAATCAAACGACGTGAATTTCAGTAACGGGCCGGAGTGTCAGGACAGCACCGCGAGGACGTCCGACTCGCGGAGAATGAGATACTGCTCGTTGTCGATCGTGACCTCGGTGCCGCTGTACTTTCCGTACAGGACCTTGTCGCCGACCTTGACGTCCATCGGGACGCGCTTGTCCTTCTCGAACCGCCCGGGGCCGACGGCGACGATCTCGCCCTGCTGCGGCTTCTCCTTGGCCGTATCCGGGATGTACAGACCGCCCCGCATCTGCTCCGTCTCCTCGAGCGCGCGAATGACGACGCGGTCGGCCAACGGGTTGACCTTGACGCTGGTCTTGGTGGCCATACTGGGTGCTCCTCCTTGCTCTGGCTGCGATGACGTGAAGGCAAAATGGACTTAGCACTCGACATCGGAGAGTGCTAACAGCCTCCAAGTCTAGGGAGGTCCAGGAACGGAGTCAAGCGCGCGACTGTGACGCACTGACACCGTAACCCATTCGTGACAAACGGGTTAGACCCGCTTTTCGCTCTCCGAGAGTAGCCCGTACGCGAGCGCCAGTCCGTGTAGCGTGAGGTGCGGCTCGACGCGATCGAAGGATTTGCACAGCTCCGCCATCGTCGTCGCGAATCCGCCGGTCGCGATCACCGTCGGCACGCTGGGTCTCGGCCACTCACGCTTGATCCGCTCGACGACGCCGTCGATCGCGTCTGCGCCGCCGAACATCACGCCGGCACGAATGCACTCCTCCGTGCGACGCCCGATCACGCGCCGCGGAATCGACAGCTCGGTGGCAGGCAGCTTCGACGTCCGCCGAGTGAGCGTCTCGGACGACGTCATGATCCCAGGGGCGATCACCCCGCCCAGAAAAACGCCGTCCGACGTAATGCAATCGAACGTCGTCGCGGTGCCGAGGTCCACGACGATCGCGTCGTGGTCATAGAGGCGGCTCGCGGCGAGCGTGTTGATCAGGCGATCCGCGCCGACGGTGAGCGGCTCGTCGACGTCGAGCTTGATCGGCAGGGGAGACGACGCGTCGACGATGAGCGGCGCGGCGACCGTGAAGTATTCCTGGCATCCTTGGGCGAGCGGGCCCGTGACGCGCGGCACGACGGAGCCGATCGCCACGCCGTCCACGTTGGCGGGGTTGAATTCGCTCGCCGAAAGCAGTGAACGAAGGAGGACGCCGAATTCGTCCGGCGTGCGCGGAACCTCGGTCATGATCCGCCAATGCGCGCGCAACTCCGTCGCCTGGAAGAGCCCGATCGTGAGTTCGGTGTTGCCGACGTCGAAGACGAGAATCACGTCGCCTCCTCCTGAAGTACCAGGGATCCGGCGCGCACCGCCGCGACGCGCGACCCCGTGTTGATGAGCAGCGCGCCGGTGCGGTCGATGCCGGCGACGCGCCCGGCGACCGGTTCGACGCACCCGTGCCCCGCGGCGTAATCGCGCGCCGCGAACTCGGCGAGCTCCGAGTCGGTGAGGTGCCCGAGGGCCGCCGCCGCGTCGCGAAGCTGCGGCACGACCGCCCGCAGGACGTCGAGGCGCGTCGTTCCCGCCGCCAAGCCGATGGCGCGTGGCTCGGCGCTCGGCGCGACGACGTTGATGCCGACGCCGACCGCGACCCATTCGATCGCACCGTCGCGCCAGCGCGCCTCGGCGAGCACGCCGGCGAGCTTGCGGTCGCCGATGTAGACGTCGTTCGGCCACTTGAGGCGCACCGGATCGGTCGTGAATCGCTCGAGCGCGCGCGCCAGACCCAGACCAACTCGCAGCGACAACACGTCGGCCGACGCCGGATCGCTCGGACGCTCGATGAGGGTGAGCCACACACCGGCGCCGGGGTTGGACGTCCACGCGCGCCCGTGACGGCCCCGCCCACTCGTCTGCTCGTGGGCCAGGACCAGTGTGCCCGCCGGCGCGTCGGCCGACGCCAGCTCGTGCGCGACGTCTTGCGTCGACGTCACGGTTCCGAGCAGCTCGATGCGCGGCACGCCCAGCAGCGCCGCGACGACGGCGGCTGAAGCACCGTCGTACAGGACGACTCCGCCAGCGTCGGCGTTCGTCATGATCGTTCCGTAGTCCGTCAGCGAAAGAATGCGATTCCCAAAACGATGAGTCCGACGATCACTCGGTACGCCGCGAAGACGCCATAGCTACGCCGAACGACGAACCGCAAGAGTACGGCGATGGCCAGCCATCCGCTGACGGCGGACGCGACGACGCCGGCGACGAGCGGCGTCGTCACGCCCTCGGTCTTGAGCACGTGCGGCAGCTTCAAGATGGCCGCGGCCGCGATGATCGGCATGCTCATGAGAAAGCTGAATACGGCGGCGTCTTCGCGCGTGAAGCGCAGCGCCCGCCCCGCCGTGATCGTCGACCCCGAGCGCGACACGCCGGGAACGATCGCGAACATCTGGGCCAACCCGACGAGCAGCGCGTCGCGCACCGTCATGGTCGGGAGCGAGCGATCTGACGCGGCCGCCTTGTCGATCCACCACAGCAATATGCCCATCGCGATCAATACGACGGCAATCAGGCGCGGGTCGCGAAAAGTGCTGTCGGCCTGCTTCTCCAACGCGAGCCCGGCGATTGCCCCCGGGATCGTGGCGATGACGAGGAAGCCCACCCGCCGCCGTTCCTCCGCGGTGCCCTGCCCCAGCGATGCTCGGACCATCGCGATCCATTGCGCGCGAAAGTACCAGAGGACGGCGATCAATGTGCCGACATGCAGCGCGACGTCGAACGCGAGGCCGGGGTCGTTCCAGTGAAAGAGCCAGGGCACGAGCGTCAGGTGCGCCGAGCTGCTGACGGGTAGAAACTCCGAGAGGCCCTGGACGATCCCGAGAATGATGGCGTGGGCGAGGCTCACGCGGCTCCACGTGGAAGGGGGGAGGGCGAGTGCGCGGTCGCGCGCGCGGTGTTGCGCTCGGCGCGGGAGGGCGACGCCAGGGTGTACTCGTAGAACGCTTCGTAGTCACCGACGATCGCGTCGAGCGAGAAGCGGTCGCGCGAGTCCCGCGCGGCGAGGGTGCTCATCGCGTGCCAGCGGTCGCGGTCACGGAGCAGCTCGAGCGAGGCGGACGCCATGGCGTCGACGTCGCCGACCTCGCAGAGAAATCCCGTCTCGCCGTCGCGGACGACCTCCGGCAATCCGCCGGCGTTGGACCCGATTACGGGAACACCCGACGCGAGCGCCTCGAGCGCGCTCAGACCGAACGACTCGGTGCTCGACGGCAGAAGAAAGAGGTCGGCGCCGGCGAGCAGCGGCGCCACCGCGTCGATCTTGCCAAGGAAGAACACCTTGTCCTGCAGGCCGAGCTCGCGGGACGCCGCTTCCGCGTCGACGCGGTCCGGGCCGTCGCCGATCATCATGAGCACCGATGGCACCTGGCGCTCGACTTCGGCGAAGATCTTCACGACGTCGGTCACGCGCTTTACCGACCGGAAGTTCGACACGTGCATCAGCACGCGCTTCCCGGCGTCCACTTGCTCGGTGAAGATCGACGAGTAGCGCGAGCGGTCGTAGATCTCGGGGTCGACGAAATTCGGGATGACCTCGATGCGGCACGCCGTGCATCCGAAGGTCGTGAGCGTCTCGGTCTGGAGATAGCGGCTGACGGCTGTGAGCCCGTCGGATTTTTCAATCGAGAACTTCGTGATCGGGCGGAACGAGGGGTCCTGCCCGACGATCGTGATGTCCGTTCCGTGCAGCGTCGTGACGACGCGGATGTCGCGACGCGATTGCTTGAGCATCTCTTGCGCGATCCACGCGCTCGTCGCATGAGGAATCGCGTAGTGGCAATGGAGCAAGTCGAGCGAATGGGCCATCGTCACCTCGTGCATTCGAACCGCGAGCGCGAGGTCGTACGGCGGATACTCGAAGAGCGGGTAGCGCCCTACATCGACCTCATGGAAATAGATGCCGGGAGTAAACGCGGGGAGCCGAAACGGCTGCTGGTATGTGATGAAGTGCACCTCGTGCCCGCGGTGCGCGAGCGCGATGCCGAGCTCCGTGGCCAGCGCCCCGGAGCCGCCGTACGTCGGGTAGCACGTGATGCCAACCTTCACCGGCCCGCTCTCTCCGCCGTGCCGCCGTACACGATCCCGGTCGTCCAGCGCGCGACGACCTCCTCCCAATCACGCGCCAACGGGTTCACAGAGAGAACGCGGTCGGGCGGGAGTTGGTGACGGAACCAGGTCCGCTGGCGCTTGGCGTATTGTCTCGTCTCGATCAGGATCGTCTCGCGCGCCTCGGCGCGCGCGACTTCGCCGCGCGCCATGCGCCTCACGGTTTCGTATCCCGTTGCCTTCCAGGCGGGCGCGTCCGGTGGTACCGAATGCATGAGTCTCTCGACCTCGGTCGGCCATCCAGCGTTGAGCATCATGTCGAGCCGCGCGCCGATCCGTTGCGCGAGCGCGGGGCCCGGATCCACCAGAAGATAGCGCGGGCGCCAACGTGCTTCCCCTTGCCCAGCCCCCCGATGCGCCGCGTGAAGATCGCTCACGCGGTGGCCGGTGAGCAGCGCGATCTCGATGGCTCGCAGCAGTTGCGCGCGTCCGAGATGCGCGCGCGGCGGATCGAGGCGCTCGACCCAGCGCTTGAGCTCCTCCGTCGTCAGCGCGGCGAGCTCGGGCTCCAGGCGCCGACGCCGCTCGGCGTCGATCGGCGGCTCGGCGAAGAGTCCCTCGAATAGCGCGCGCAAATACAATCCCGTGCCGCCGACGACGATCGGCGTGCGGCCAAGCGAAAGCGTGTCGGCGATCCAGCCGTGGGCCGCTTTGGCCCACACCGCCGACGAATAGCGAACGGTGGGATCGACGACGTCGAGCCCCAAGTGCGGCACCCGCGTGCGCTCGTCCGCCGTCGGCTTTGCCGTGCCGATGTCGAAGCCGCGATATACCTGACGCGAATCGGCGCTGACGATGGTGATCGGCCGGCGCTCGGCGAGCCACATCGCGATGGCACTCTTGCCGCCGGCCGTCGGCCCGCAGATGACCCCGACGTCAATGACGGCCGAATCGCCGGTCGATTTCATCCCACGTGAGTTGGACGATCGTCGCCCTGCCGTGCACGTCGTGCGCGGGGAGCGTGGTGTCGCGCAGGGCTGCGTAGAGCGCGCGCTGCTCGGCGGGCGACAACGCGTCGCCGGCCTTGATCGCGGCCTTGCACGCGACCGTCGCTGCCAGGCGCTCGTGGCGCGAATGCTCGCTCGCGCCGCGGTCGCCGGTGATCGTGGCGAGCGTGTCTCGAAGGCAACGCTCCGGATCGAAGCGCGGGTGCGGCATGGGCACGGCTCGCACGATCAGCGTGTGGCCGCCGAATCCCTCGATCTCGAATCCGAGTTGCTCGAACGCGGCTCGATTCTGCTCGAACGCCTCGCTCTCCGCCGGTCCGAGATGCAACGTCATCGGAAAGAGCAGACGCTGCGCGGGGTGTTCGCCGCGCGCGAGCGCGCCCATGAACTGCTCGAACAGCACGCGTTCGTGCGCCGAATGTTGATCAATCAGCACGACGCCGTGTTCGTGCTCGAAGGCGATGTAGGTGCGATGCAGTTGGAAAAGGGGCGGTACGTCGCTTGGAGCGGTGGACGGGGGGACAGGTGGACTGGTGGACGGGTCGGGCGGCGCATTTGTCGCTTCGTTGAATAGACCATCGGCGGTCGGCGGCGGCGCGGGGATGGAGTCGAGCCGGCTGGCCGCCTCGGGCGACGGCTCGGCGAGCGGCGCGTGTGTGGGCCAAACACGCCGGCCAAATGTGGCGCCGGCTTCGAACGTGCCGAGCGCGCGGCGCACGGCGGTTTCGATCGCACGCTCCACCGTCCATCGATCGCGGAAGCGAACTTCGGCTTTCGCGGGATGAACGTTGACGTCGACCGAATCCGCGGCGACGACGACGTCGAGAAAGAGCGTGGGCCGCACGCCGGCGGGAATCGTCGAGCGGTACGCGGTCTCCGCGGCGCGCGCGAGACCCGCGTCGCGCACGGCTCTGCCGTTCACCGAGAGAAAGACGCGTCGTGTGGCGGTGCCCGCGTCCGACGGACGCTCGACCAACCCGGCGACGTGCGTCGTGCCACTCACGTCGTCGACGTCGAGCAGACGCTCCGCGAACGGCCCGCCGTAGATCGCGGCCAACCGCTCGCGCGGGGTCGCGCTCGCCGGAAGCGAGAGGATCGACTTGCCGTCGTGCGAGAGCGAGATGCGGACGTCGCGGCGCGTAAGGGCCATCGTGGCGACGACGTCGAGGATCGCTCGCCATTCTGAGCGCGCGCCGCGCAAGAACTTGAGTCGCGCGGGCGCGTTGTAGAACAGTCGCGCGGCGCGCACCGTGGTGCCGCGGCGGCGGCTCGTCGCGTCGACGTCGATGACGCGACCGCCGGCGGCGCGCACGACCGTTCCCGCGCCGTCGTCGGGCGCCGTCTCGAGCTCGAGCTCCGACACCGAGCAGATCGCCGCCAGCGCCTCGCCGCGGAACCCGAAGCTGCGCACGCCGACCAGATCGCGCGCCGAGCGAATTTTTGAAGTCGCGTGCCGCTCCAAGGCGAGGACGGCGTCGTCGCGCGTCATGCCGGTGCCGTCGTCGCTCACGCGAATCGTCTGCCGGCCGCCGTCTTCGATCGCGACGTCGATCGCGCGGGCGCCGGCGTCGATGGCGTTCTCGATGAGCTCCTTGACCACCGACGCCGGCCGCTCGACGACTTCGCCCGCGGCGATTTGATCGGCGACGTCGCTCGGCAGGACGGCGATGCGCGGGGGAGAAGCGACGGTCACGGCGCCAAAGCTACGGGCGCGCCGCGCGGCCGGTCAATTGCCGATTTGTGACGCGTCCCGCGTGTCGAGGGAGATGAGCGCGGACGACTCGACCCATCCGTCGCGGCCGTCGTCGAGGCGGACGCGCGTCCACGCGCCCTGCCGGCCGATCTCTCGCACGACTTCGCCGACGATCGCCGTGGGCCCCCGATCGCCGCCGATCTCGGGATCGGAGGTGAGCGACGCGGTGGTGCGCATGACCTCGAGGTGCCGTCCGGCGGCGCGGTCGACCAGCGCGAAGCCGCAGACCAACACGATCCCGGCCGCGACGGCGAGCGACGCGACCCGCGTGCGTCGCACTTCGTCACCGCGTCTCGCGCGCGTCGCGGCCCAGCCCCACGTCGCGAGCCACAGCAGCGCCGCCGCAATGAACACCCACTCGACGGGAACCGGCGGAACGAACCCACTCGCCGTCCAGGGCAACGAGTGAACGAGCTCGACGCGCTCGCGGACGTCCGCAGCAAGCGGCTCGAGACGCAGGGCGTGCTGCCACGCCGCGACGCTCCGCGCCGTATCGGCGACCGCCCACGCCGCCGTGCCGAGGTTGGCCCACGCGTCCGGGGCACGAGGATCAGCCTGCACCGACTCGAGGAACGACTCGCGCGCGGCGACGAACTCGTGCCGCCCATAGGCCTCGACGCCGGCGTCGAACGCGCGACGTGGATCGACGCGCTGCGACAGAGCGTGCGCGGCGACCGCGCCGAGCGCCGCGATCACCACGATGCTCATGACGCGCGTGAAGATCTGCGTGCGTGGCAGCGCCTCGTCGTCGACCGCGCGGTACAAACGTTCGGCTCTCTCGGCGGCGTCGGAGGGCAGCGCACCTCCGGCGGCAAACGCCGCCTCGTCCAACTCGCGGAGGAATCGCTCGGCCTGGGTCGCGATGCCGGTCGACACGCCACGACGGCGCAGTACTCTGGCCAATCCGCCGGCTCGCGTAAAGCTTTCCGGCTGAAGCGTCAGCCGTTCGCTGAGCGCCGACGTGTACGCGCGGCGAACCGTCGACGCGTCACGCGACTTCGCTGCCGCTCGCACGGCGGCGCCAAGGCGGCGAGACGGTTCGTGTGCGCGATCGGTCGTCGGTCGTCGCACAGAACGGCGGCGAAGCGTGACCGCAGGCAGCGGGGCAAGTGCGAGCAGCGCCCAGAAGGCCGCCGATTCGTGCACCGGAGCACGAGCAGCGCCGCGATAGCGCGGGCGGAGAGGCAAGAGCGTTTCCGTTCGCGCCGTATCCGCCGACGCCAGCGACCCCGGGCCGACGTGCACGCGCGTGCTGCCGGTCGACGCGATTTCGTAGCGCCGCGTGTCGGGGTTGAAGTAGCCGTAGCGAATCGGCGGCACGTCGAGCTCGCCCGCGACTTTGGGCGTGAGCAGCCAGTCGAACTCCTTGGAGCCGGCGATGCGCCGCGCCGTCGTGTCCACGCGCACCCGCTCGTCGCCCTTGACCAACGTCGCCCATGGAACGCCGACCGCCGGACGCGGGAAGAGCTTCACGTTCCCGGTGCCCATGACGCGAACGGTCAGCACGATCGGATCGCCGACGCGCGACGCCAGCGTGTCGAGTCGCGTCGCCACACGCACGTTGCCGACCGCGCCGCCGAAGTCGGCGGGACGCCCGGCCGCGGGCGGCTCGACCGCCACGATGATGGTGCTGTCCGTCTCGAGGTCGTGCGTCTCTTCGCGGCTGAAGAAACTCGCGGAGAGCGGAAGTGAGTACACGAGCTGCGCCGGCGGAATCGCGAAGCGGCCCGGCATCAACGGAAAGAGCGCGCGCTGGTAGACGAGCGCGTCGAAGCAATGCGAGCCGCCTTCGCGTCTCGGCGGATTGGCGCGCGCCGGCAGATCGTACGCGAGCATCGACTGCATGTCCGGCGGGAAGAACGTCGGGTTCCTGCGCAGCCGGTCGCGCACGGCGGCATTCAAGAAGACCGCGACTTCGTAATTGGCTTGCTGTCCGACGTACACCGTTTCCGGAGCTGACAGCGCCCGGAAGTCGATCGCGAGGCTCGTGTCGACACGCGCGCGCGCAACGACCGCGGGAACCTGCGCGCGCCCTGCGGCGTGCACGGCGATTTCCACCGGCCGAGAGCGAATGACGTCTTTGCCGAGTCTCGCCTCGAACGGTGAAACCGCGAAGGTGCCAGGCCGGTCGGTGGTAAGGACGTAGCGATACTCGGCGGTCACCGAACCATCGCCGCGCCGGTCGTACGACACATGCGGCACCGGAGACGACCGGAGAATGTCGAACGGATAGAACGACGGCACGATCAGCCGCGGAACGGTCGAGCCTTTGGCGCTCACCGCCACCGACACCTCGAACGCCTCGCACGTCGAGGCCGAATCCGGCCCGTGCGCGACGATCGCGAGCTGCGCGACGATGGCAAGCGCGGCGATCACCAGTCCTTTCCTCCAGGCGGCGGCTCCTGCCGATTCGCCTTCTGCCGCTTGGACTGCACGTCACGCTCTTCGCGCGCCGCGCTGCCGAGCAACTGCTCGGCCTGCTGTTGTCCGAGACCGCCCTGCGGTTGCGGAGAATGCTGCTGCGGGGGCGCGCCGGAACCGCCCCCGCCGCCACCACCGCCACCCCCGCCGCCCTTCTGTTTCTGTCGAAGCGCGAGCTCGTAGTTCCACTTTGCGTCCATGTCGGTCGGACGCATGAGCAACGCCTTTTTGTAGATCGCGAGCGTCGAATCGAGCTCGCCGCTCTGTTCACCCGACGGCGCCGCGAGCCCCGGCTTCAAATGGGCGAGACCAAGGTTGAACAGAGTCCGGAAGCGAAGTTCGTCTTTCTTCATGTCGGTGAGCGAGCGAAGCGCGTCGACCGCGGATGCGTTCGAGTCGGCGGCAACGAGCGCCGTGCCGAAGTTGTAGAGCGCCTCGGCCGACTTGTCGCCGGCGGCGATAGCGTCACGGTACAGCGACGCCGCCTGAGCGTACTGCCCGTGGTGATAGGCCGTCGCCGCCTGCTGCGACCGCGTGAGGCGCGCGCAGCCGTTGAGCGAGACCATCAGCAGCAGTCCGGCGGCGGCCGCCGTTTGCGCTGCCGAGCGAGGAGCACGGTGGCCGCGCCGCTCGATGAGCAGCGTGTCGAGCAACAGCAGCAGCAGCGCCGGGAACAAGAACCACTGGTAGCGTGGCGTCTTCGACTCGCCGGCGAGACTGGCACGCGCCTTGGTTCTCAGCGTAGCGAGCGCCGATTTGATGCGCGCGGCCTTGTCCGTCGCGTCGGCGGGAATGAACGTCCCACCGGCCGCGTCGGCCGCGCCCTTCAAGAATTCCGGATGGTAGTTGGTGATCACGGTGCTGCCGTTCTCGTCCTTCTTGGTGGTCGTCGACCCGTCTTGATTCTTGATCGGGATCGTCGTGCCCTCCGTCGTGCCGAACCCCACCGTCACGAGGCTGATGCCCTGCTGCGCCGCCCGCTTGGCTTCCGCCTGAACGTCCTCGAGCGGCTCGAATGCCTCTCCATCGCTCATGACGACCAGTGCGCGATCCGAGCCACTGTTGGTCACCGTGAGGAGATCGACTCCCTGATGGATGGTGCGCGCCATCGACGTCCCCGCCTGCCCCACGACGCTCGGGTCGAGATTGTCGAGGAAAAGGTCGAGCGCTCCTTCGTCGATCGTGAGCGGCGACAAAACATAGCTGCGCCCGGCGAACGCCTGCAGCCCGATGCGATCTCCGGGCGAGAGTGCGCGGAGGCGTCGGACTTCTTCCTTCATCCGCTCGAGCCGGCTCGGCCGCTCGTCTTGCGCGAGCATCGAGAGCGACGCGTCGAGCGCGAGCACCATGTCGATACCGCGCGTGCGAACGACCGTCCGCTCGTCCCCCCAGCGCGGGCCGGCCGCCGCGATGCCGACCAACCCACCAGCAACGCCAAGCCGCACCATGCGCCAACCCGGCCGCACCAGCGTGCGCGGCGGGATGATGCGCGAAATCACATCCATGCTGCCGAGGCGGTTGAGACGCGCCTTTCGCTGCGTGAACGCGCGACGGAGCACGTAGATGGTGAGCAGCGGAAGAATCGCCGCGAGGGCGAGCAGGTACGGATAGTCGAACGTCACGTCGGGCATCACGGCAGCGGCCCCCGGCGTGCGGCAAGCATCAACTCGGCGAAGAGCATGAGCGCGGCGAAGTACAGCGGCCAGCGAAAGAGCTCGGTGTAGCGCACGTACGCGCGGGTACGGACCGGCTCGCGCTCGAGCTGGTCGATCTCCTGGTAGATACGCTGCAACGCCGCGGCGTCGCGCGCGCGATAGTAGCGGCCGCCCGTGGTCTTCGCGATGTCGGAGAGGAGCGGCTCGTCGATGCGGACGAGGCGGTTCTCGTAGCGAAGCCCGAAGAGCCCTCGACCAACCGGCACGGGTGCCATTCCTTCGGTGCCGACGCCGATCGTGTAGATCTTGATGCCGAACACCTGCGCCGCCTTGGCGGCCGTGCGCGGATCGATCGCGCCCCGGTTGTTCTCACCGTCGGTGAGAAGGATCATCACGCGCGACCGTCCCGGTGCATCGCGCAGCCGGTTCGCGGCCGTGGCGATCGCCGTGCCGATGGCCGTCCCGTCCTCGAGCTGTCCGGCGGCGAGGTTGTCGACGGCCTGGTTGACGACGGGATAGTCGGTCGTGAGTGGAACCTGTGTGAGCGCCTCGGACGCGAACGCGACGACGCCGATACGGTCGCTCGAGCGAGCGGCGATGAACCGCTTCACGACGTCCTTCGCGACTTCGAGGCGGTTGTTCGGCGTGAAGTCCTGCGCGAGCATCGAGCTCGAGAGGTCGATCGCGAGGACGATGTTGATGCCCTCGCTCGTGGTGTTCTCGGAGTGCGATCCGGACCGCGGCCGCGACAACGCGACGATCATGGACGCCAGCAGCAGATTCCGGAACAGGAAGAGAAAGAACGGCGTCCGCCGCCCGGCGCGTGGCCCGACCGCCAGCACCGGCACGCGCGAAAAGACGATCGCCGCCGGCCGTCGGCGTCGCCGAATGATCCACCAGATCGGCAGCAGCAGGAGAAACGCCAGCACCCACGGCGTCGCGAACTGAATTCTCCCGAGCGCGATCATGCGGCCTCCGCGGGAGACGTCGGCGTTGGCGTCGTCGGGGGAGTCGGCGTCGTGATTGGAGCTTCGGGCGGGGTCGCGGCGTGCTCCACCGCGACGATGGCTCGCGCCTCGCGGCCCAGATCGCGCGCGCGATCCGTGCTCACGGCGCGACGCGCGAACTTGATCAGATCGGCGTCGGTCAAAGCGCGCCCCAATCTTGACTCGGGGACCGTCGGGAGCTCGCGCGCGACGCGCTGCAGCTCCGTGCTAGTGAGCGATAGTGCCGCGCGCGTGTGGCGCGCCGCGAGATAGTCGCGCAGGACTTCGATCACGAGCGTCACGTAGCGGCCACGCTCGCCCGCCTCGAGCAACGCCAGTCTTTCGATGCGCTCGAAATCGGCCTCGGCCTGCTTGAACGGATCGATCGCCGGAATCGGCTGCGCTTTTCGGCGGCGCCGCTTCAACCACCACCAAAGAAGAATGAGCCCGATGATCACCGCGGCGAGGAGCGCCCACAGCCACCACGGGAACGGATTCACCTCGAACAGGTCGCGCGGCGGTTTCGGAACGCGCTTGGCGCTGTCCGGCGGCAGCACGCTTTTCACGAAGATCGTCGCGCCCGTCACGGGAACGCGACGCGTCACGGACCCCAGCTTCACGATGATGTCGTCGAAGCGAATGCCCTGCGCGCCCACGTCCCACGCGGCGACGCGATAGTCCGCGTACTGCTCGACCGCCGACGTGTCGGCGCTGGTGCGCACATTCACCGGGTCGAGCGACTGCACGGCGCCGGTCGAGTCGAGCGCGCGCGGAAAGTCGATCGTCGCTCCCGACGGCGCGCGAATGCCGATCGTGACGCGGAACGGATCACCGATGCGAACGCTGTCGGGGGCGACTTTCACCGCCGCCTTCACCTGAAGCGCGCTCGACGCACCTTGCGCGGCAACCGCCGTCGCCGAGAACACGATGAGCGAGGAGCCGATCGCGGCCAAGCGCGCGCGCGACGCACGCCACAACGAGGTCATCGTTGAACCCTCGTCTCGCGCGTGCGGAAAAACCGCAGCAACGGTTCCATGATCCCGCGGTCCGTCCGCACGGCGATCTCGTCAATCGCCAGGCGTCGCAGCAGATGCTTCCGCCGATCGCTTTCCTCGGCGACGGCGGTGTTGAAGCGCTGGCGCACCGCGAGATTGCTCGTGTCCACGTCGAGCGTGGCGCCCGTTTCCGGGTCGATGAATCGCGCCAGACCGACGTCGGGCAGCGTCTTCTCGCTCGGGTCCTCGACGGTCACGGCCACCAGATCGTGGCGCTGCGCGAGCAGCTTGAGCGGTCGCTCGATCTGTTCGCCGAGGAAATCGGAGACGAGGAAGATGATCGCTTTGTGCGAGAGCATCTTGTTCAGATACTCCGTGGCGCCGGCGATGTCGGTGCCTCGCCCTTGCGGCGTGAACGCGAGGATGTCGCGGATGAGGCGAAGCGCGTGGCGGCGCCCCTTGCGCGGAGGAACGACATGCTCGATGCGGTCGGTGAACATCAACCCACCGACGCGGTCGTTGTTGCGGATGGCCGACATCGTGAGCACCGCGGCGAGCTCCGACGCGACCTCGCTCTTGAAGCGTCGTCGCGTACCGAACCGCTCGGAGCCGGACACGTCCACCGCGAGCATCACCGTCAGCTCGCGCTCTTCGATGTAGCGCTTCACGTACGGCCGCTGCATGCGAGCGGTGACGTTCCAGTCGATGCTGCGCACTTCGTCGCCCGCTTGGTACTCGCGGACCTCCGAGAACTCCATTCCCTGCCCTTTGAACACCGATCGGTACTCGCCGGTGAACAAAGAATTCACAAGGCCGCGCGTGCGCAACTCGAGCAACTTGACCTGGCGCAGCACTTCGGCCGGCACAGCCGGCGCCGCGCCGGACGTGGTCGCGACGGCGAACGACCCGGAGCGCCGCGGCGGCGGAATCGGCGCGGGCTTCGAACGACGAAAGAGAGAGAACGCCACGTCAGGCCTCGGAGAACGGCCTCTCGTGTCGGCGCGTCAGCGATCGCATCACGGGCTCTCGATCTTCGCGAGAACGCGCTGCACGATCTGATCGCTCGTCACGTCTTCGGCCTCGGCTTCGTACGTCGTGAGGACGCGGTGACGCAACACGTCCGGACCGATGGCCTTCACGTCGTCCGGCGTCACGAAGGCGCGGCCGCGCAGAAACGCGTGCGCTCGCGACGCCTGGGCGAGCGCGATCGTCGCGCGGGGGCTCGCGCCGAACTCGATCAGCGGTACGAGGTCGGGAAGTCCCGCCGCCGCCGGCTCGCGCGTGGCGAGCACGATGTCGACGATGTAGTCCATGATGCGGTCGTCCATGTACAGGTCGGCGATGCGGCGCCGCGCATCGAGGATCTGGTCCGGCTGCGCGACGGCGTCGACGTCGATCGGCTCGCCGCCCGCCATACGCCGCATGATCTCCTTCTCTTCGTCGCGCGACGGATAACCGACGCGCAGCTTGAGCATGAACCGGTCGACCTGCGCTTCGGGCAGCTGGTAGGTGCCCTCCTGCTCGATCGGATTCTGCGTCGCGAGCACGAGGAACGGCTCCTCGAGCTTGAACGTCGTGCCGCCGATCGTCACCTGCTTTTCCTGCATCGCCTCGAGCAGCGCCGCCTGCACCTTGGCCGGTGCGCGGTTGATTTCGTCGGCGAGGATGATGTTCGCGAAGATCGGCCCGCGCTTCACCGAGAACTGCCCCGTGGACTGGTCGTACACCTGCGTGCCGAGCACGTCCGCCGGAAGCAAGTCCGGAGTGAACTGAATGCGGTGGAACGTCGTATCAATCGTCTCGGCGAGCGTCCGGACCGTGAGCGTCTTGGCAAGTCCGGGCACGCCCTCGAGCAGCACGTGTCCGCCGGTAAGAATGCTGATCAGCAGTCGGTCGACCATGTACTCCTGGCCGACGACGCGTTTGGCGACTTGGCGGGCGACGTCCTGGACGAGTCGAGAATCCGCCGCGTTGGATACCTGAGTGGCCACGTTCAATGGAGTTCGAGTGTTCGGATGACCGTCGCGGTCATCTGTGCATCATTTGGACAACCGACGACGAGGTCGGCCCTGCCGTCCTACCCCGGGTTTTGACGACGGTGCCCCCCCCTGCGTCCCGCCACTCGGTGTCGGCCCCATCGCTCCCAGTGCTTCGCGCTCGGCGGCTGTGAGCTCGCGCACCGCACCCGACGGCAGGTTCCCGAGGGAAATCGGACCGAACCGGGTTCGCACCAGCCGTTCGACGCCGAGGCCGAGCGCCGTGCACAAACGACGGACCTCGCGCTTTCGGCCCTCGGTGATCGTCACCTCGAGGTCCCAGCGGTCGCGTCCGACGTTGGTGGCGACAATACGCTTGGGATGCACGGGCCCGTCGTCGAGCATCACACCGGCGCGTGCAACTCGCGCCGCTTCGTCGCCCTTGCCGGTCACCGTCGCGACGTAGGTCCGCTCGATTTCTCCCTTCGGATGCGACAGCCGGTGCGCCGCTTCGCCATCCGTCGTGAGCAGGAGGAGCCCTTCCGTGAGGTAGTCGAGGCGGCCGACGTACGTGAGCCCGCGCACGTCGGGGACGAGCTCGAAGACGGTCCGACGCCCGTCCGGATCGGAGCGCGTCGTCATCACCCCCGCCGGCTTGTTGAGCGCGTACCAGACGGTGCTGCGCGGAGCCTCGACGGTCCGTCCGTCCACGACGATCTCGTCGCGCGAGGGATCGACGATCTGGCCGGTGCGCGCGACCTCTCCGTTCACACGCACGCGCCCGGCGGCGATCAACTCCTCGGCTTTCCTCCGCGACGCGACTCCGGCGCGAGCGAGCGCGCGCTGGATGCGCATCGTCTCCGTCACGCTACACGCCCGCGTCCGCGAGAGCGGGGGCGTCGGCGATGTCCGCCGACTCGGGTCGCGGCTCCTCGGCCGTCGTATCGGCGCGCACCGACGGAACGTCGACGACGCGATCCGCGGGCTCCATGCGATCCACGACAGGGGGCGCCGTGGGTGCATCGGCACGATCCGGCGCGCGCAGTGCGATCGCCAACTCGTCGCCGCGCGGCAGCTCTTCGAGGTGGCGCAGCCCGAAGTACTCGAGGAAAACGGGCGTCGTTCCGTAAAGGAGCGGACGTCCCAGTCCTTCGCCACGGCCCGTGACATCGATGAGACCGCGCTCATGGAGCGACTTGAGAACGCTGCCCACCATCACGCCGCGAATCTCCTCGATCTCGAGGCGCGAGATCGGCTGTCGGTACGCGATGATCGCGAGCGTCTCGAGCGCCGCGCCCGAGAGACGAGCCGGGCGCGCCGCCAACTGCGCGCGCTCGATGGCCTCGGTGTATTCGGCGCGCGTGAGGATTTGCCAGCCGCCGCCGAGCTCCTGGAGCTCGACGCCGTGGCCGTCGACGTCGTAGCGCTCGCGCAGTTCCTCGAGCGCGGCCTGCAATTCGGCGGGCGATGCGTCGGGCTCGAGAACGGCGAGCTCTTCGGTCGCGATCGGTCTGGCGCTGGCGAACAGCGCGGCCTCAAGCAGCTTCGCTAGCGGCGTCACGTGAGATCTCCACGTCGGCGAAAGGTCGGGGCTGGTCGACCCGCAACTCGCCGAGTTTGGCGAGCTCGAGAAGACCGAGGAGGGTCGAGAGGATTTGCCAAGGTTCGGCGCCGCGCTGGACGAGCTGCGTCCAACGGATGCGCGCTTTCAGCGCCAGCACCGAGCGAATGACCAGGATCGCTCCGGGAATGTCGAGGGCGCGCGGAATGACTTCGTGCATGTCAGGACGCGCGACCGTGCGCAGCACGCGGTCCACCGCGGCGAGCAATTCGGCGAGCGAGAGCGCGAGCGGCGCCTGCGCGGCGACCGGCGCCTGCGGCAGATATGCGCGTGAGAACTGATTGCGCCGCTCCTCGCCGCGCCGCTCGAGAAGGTCGACGACCTCGCGCATCTGTTGATACTCGAGCAGGCGTCGTACGAGCTCGGCGCGCGGATCCTCCCACTGCTCCTCGTCGCCGCGCGGGAGGAGCATCTGCGCCTTGATGCGCAGGAGTCGCGCGGCCATCTCGAGGTATTCCGCCGCCTCGTTGAGCCCGAGAGTGCGAATGCGTACGACGAACTGCTCGCAGATGCGCGCGATCGGGATGTCGTAGATATCGAGCTGCTCTTCGCGAATGAGCGAGAGCAGCAGGTCGAGAGGACCCGAGAACGACGACAGCTCGACGATGAAGCCTCCGCCCGCCTCGAGGGTCGCGGCCGCGGCGCTTGCAGAGGGAGCGAACGTTTCCGGCACGTAAGTGGGTGTGGAGGTCACGCGACGCTCAGGCTAGCCAGAGGGAAAGCGACGGCAGCTTGTACGGATCGGCGAGACGAAGCAGCAGCTCGCCGAATGAAAACGCAGGAGCGAGCCAGGTGTTGAGAAGCGTACCACCGAAACTGAGCAACAGCACGAGAATGACGATGCCGTAGCGGCCGACCTGTTGATACCACACCGCCAGGCGAAGCGGCAGCAGGTATTTCACGACGTGCGATCCGTCGAGCGGCGGAATGGGAATCAAGTTGAAGGCGAGCAACAGCAGGTTGATGCGGACCGCGGTGACCATCATTGCTTGCATGATGGCGAGCGTCGTCTCCAATCCCGACAATCCGCGTCCAAGCAATCCGGCGACGATGAAGACGATGACCGCGGCGAGCGCGATGACCAGGTTCGCGGTGACGCCCGCGAGCGAGACGATGATGTCGCCGCGCTTGAAATTCCGATAGTTGCGCGGATTCACGGGGACCGGTTTCGCGCCGCCGAGAATGATCTGCCCCTTGCTCGAGATCGCGAGCACGAGCGGCAGAATCACCGT
The DNA here is from genome assembly GCA_036003045.1 of Gemmatimonadaceae bacterium. Lineage (NCBI taxonomy): Bacteria > Pseudomonadati > Gemmatimonadota > Gemmatimonadia > Gemmatimonadales > Gemmatimonadaceae > Gemmatimonadaceae bacterium. The sequence goes on along the minus strand of DASYSS010000088.1, from coordinate 196 downwards.
CATGAACGGGTCGATGTGCTTGACCGGATTCCAAGTGAGACGACCGAGGCTCAGGGCGGTGGTGTCCCCCTGTTTGAGTGCCGCGTAGCCGTGTGCGTACTCGTGCGCGATGACCGAGAACAGCAGCACCGGCGCAGCCATCAACACATCTTGGATATGCAACGTCGGCAGTCGGGAGCGGGTTGGCGGTCGCCGG
>DASYSS010000087.1 GCA_036003045.1 Gemmatimonadaceae bacterium | reverse complement strand
GGCACTCGGAGTCTGGTATTCGTGGTTGCCGGGAGACGGATGCAGGCTCTTGATGATTCCCTTTTTCGGGTCGCCCCAGGACGGCGCGAAGCACTGATTGAACTGGGCGGTCGTGCCGGACGAATACGCGTTGTCGCCCAGTGCGATCGTGATGTCCTGAACGCCCGCGGCGAACCCCACGGCGATGGCGAGAAAGATGAATACGATGTCGCGAGAGTCGGACATGTTCGTGCGGAATCGGACGGCGGCCACCACGCCGCCAAGGCTGAACGCCAGGGCCAGGCTGTTGCTCACGATCAGCACGAACACCGGCGACGATCATCGGCAACACGATCAGCACTTGCACGACTGACTGGTTGTGCCCTTGGGCCGATCTCGCCGACATGTACACCCAGGTAACCGGCAGCATGAGCGCCAGCGTGCTGAGCAGAATGACAACGGTGCTCAGGGCGAACCAGGCACGCGCCGCCAGGTCGGCCGGCGGTGCGTTTGACTGGGCGGCAGAGATACTGTCGCGCAACAACGCCGCCGGGGCCTTCGCAAGGTGTTGCAGGCGGTCGCCGGTCAGCAAGCCGTCGAGCCCCGGAATGAAACGAAACAACACCAGGCCGGCGATCGCGAGAAGCGCGTAGTATGCGGCGAGGCGCCGAATCGGCCGCGAGGAGCCGAGGGTGAGATACGACATCATTCGTGTGAAGAAGCTCACCAATGAGCCTACGCGTCATCGCCGCGATCACCCATCACACGAAAGGGTGATTAAGTAGGTACGAGGGCGGCGCGATCAGCTAGCGAGCGATTCCCGGAACGTCGCGACGGTTCACGGACAAGCGGCGCGGCCAGGTTGCCTACGCCGCGACCGACCGCCTACGCTGTCACCGACCGCCTACGCCGCCACCGGCGGCAATTCGACGATTTCGAGCCAGTATCGTCCGAGCACGTTCATCGCCTCCACCAGTCCCGAGAACGTGACCGGTTTGGTGATGAACGAGTTGACGCCGAGCTGATAGCTCCGAATGACGTCGGCGTCCAGGTTCGACGTCGTGAGAATCACGACCGGGATGTCGTGCAGCGTGACGTCGCCCTTGAGCAGCCGCAGCGCCTCGCGGCCGTCCATCTTCGGCATGTTGAGGTCGAGCAGGATCAGACCTGGCCGCGGCGCGGATCCAGTCTCGCCCGAGAACGCCCCACGCTGGTACAGGTAGTCCAGCATCTCCTCGCCGTCTTCGACGAACCGCAGCTCGTTGGAGATGTGCGCGTCTTCGAGGGCCTGTTGGGTCAGCATCAGGTCGTCGTCATCATCATCGCAGATGAGAATCGTGATCGGAATCTTGTGCTTGTCTTGCATCATCATGGCGCGTGCTCCATTTCCGCCTGGTGGACGGGGAGGTTGACGGTGAACGTCGTTCCCTGACCGACGATGCTCGTCGCGGCGATGCTGCCACCGTGACGCTCGACGATCTTTCGGCAGATCGCGAGTCCCATGCCGGAGCCCTGAAACTGGGTCCGGGTATGGAGTCGCTCGAACATTCGAAAAATCTTTTCGTCGTGCTCCTGCTTGAAGCCGATTCCGTTGTCGGTCACGGTGATCGTGCAGACGCCGTCGCGCGAGATCGCGGCACCGAGCTTGATCACCGGCGGCACGCCAGGGCGCCGAAACTTGAGCGCGTTGCTCAAGAGGTTCTGCATGAGCTGGCGCATCTGCGACGCGTCGGCGTCGATCGCCGGCAACGTGCCCACCTCGATCCGGCCGCCGGTGTCGGAGACGGCCGTCTCGAGGTCGGCGACGACTTCGCGCACGATCGCGGCCAGGCTCGTCGGCGCGAAGGCCGCGGCGTTCGTCTTGATCTGCGAATACGCCAGCAGATCGGCGATCAGGGCGCGCATGCGCGTCGCGGCATCGAGCATCCGATCGAGGTATTGGCGCGCGTTGCCCTCGAGCAGCGATCCAGCCGAGGTCCCCAGCCGTTCGCCAAACGAGACGATCTTGCGCAGCGGCTCCTGGAGGTCGTGCGATGCCACGAACGCGAACTCATTCAGCGCCATGTTCGATCGTTCGAGCTCGCGGCGCTGAACGGCGAGGAGTCGCTCGGTGAGCCGTCGCTCCGTCACGTCTTCGATAGCCAGAAGAATCAGCCCCGAGACGTGCGTGCCATGCGAGACGACCCGGGCATTCAGCTGCATGATCTTGCGGCCGATTCCGGGAAAGACGTGGTCGACGTCGACGTCGTACAACTCGCGTTCGGCGGCCAGGCGGTCGTGCAACAGCGTCCGCAGGGGCGCAATGTCCCATTGACCATTTCCCAGGGCGAAGAGCACTTCACCGATCGTGTCCTCGGGTGCGACTCGAAACGTGAAAAAAAACGCGCGGTTGGCGTGCCTGACGCGGAAGTCGGAATCGACCAAGAGCAGCGGTTCGCGCACCGTGTCGATGATGTCCAACAGCAAGCGCTTGTCCGGCGAGGTGCCGCCGGCCGCGGGGGCGGCGCCAACTCGAGAGTACACCTCGTTGCGCGTCATATTGACGTACCGTAGGAGTTGCGGGGACCGCCCACAATGACACGAACGGACTAGAAGACCTGCTACCGCGTCCGAAACACCGGGGATGGCCGCGGTTCGTGCCGGCGGTAGATTCCGTTCCTCGGCGGCCATTCCGTGCCTTTCCGCGATTCGCACACCCCAACTGCATGGCGGCGCCCCTCTGCCCGGTGACATGATCACGGTTGCGATCGTGGACGACAACCGCCTCGTGCGCGAGGCGCTCACCGCGATGCTCGATCGGCTTCCCGATCTCCGCGTCGTCGGCACTAGCGTCGCCGATCCAGCCTTCATCGATGAGGCCAAGCCCGACGTGCTGCTCCTCGACGTCGGCCTGGGGGATGAAGACAGCCTCCGCGTCGCCGCCGCCCTCCCGAAACAGGCGCCGGGCACGAAGATCATCGTGATGGATCTCATTCCGATGAACGAAGACGTCGTGCAGTTCGTGAACGCCGGCGTGTCCGGTTTCGTCCTCAAAGACGCCTCGTTCGACGAGTTCGTGGCGACGATCAGGTCTGTGGCCGCCGGGGGCAAGGTGTTGCCGCCGCGCATGGCGGAATCCCTGTTCTCGCAAATCGCCAGCTCGGTCGCCACGCAGGGCCGCGAGCACGTCCTCGAGGACGTGCGCATGACGAAGCGCGAGCGCGAAGTCATCGAGCTGATCGGGGAGGGGCTGAGCAACAAGGAAATCGCCCAGCGGCTCAACATCGCGGCCCACACCGTCAAGAGTCACGTGCGCAACGTCATGGAGAAGCTCGCGTTGCACACGCGTCTGCAAATAGCCGCGTACGCGCGTCGAGACGGCTCGCAGTAGCGGCGTCCGGGACGGGCCGGTCCGTTCGCCGCCCCGGCACCCCCACAAATAGCGTACGGCCCTGACCATCCCTTCGTGCGATGGCTAGTGCGCGCCGATGACGCGTACTCTGCCTACGTGATTCCGCGACTCGGTGAAGCGCACACTTGGGGGCACGACCCCGACCCGCAGCGATCGGTGACCACGCCTGTCCTGGCCCGCGAACTGCTCGGGCGCGGGGCAGCGGAGAATGGGCAGTCGCCCAAGACCGGCGCCGACCTGCAGCGCGCCTTTGCGCGCGTATCGGACAATCTCCGCCGCTCGCTCGGCGAGGACGGATACCGCGCCTTGATTGGACGCGCCATCGCGCGCACGCAGTCCGACCCGCCCGTGTGGACTGCCACTCGATACGCCGGGCTGGGAATTGACCTGGACGTCGTCGCGGCAGTCGAGCGCCACGGGGCCAGGGCTGTAGGCGCCGCGCTCGAATCGCTGGTCACGGCGCTGTTCGACATCCTGAGCGACCTCATTGGAGCGGATATGGCGCGAAATCTCCTGGATCACGATGACGCACGTCGGGCACGCGCCGCGGAAGCGCCATGAGCGTCCTGGAGCCATTGGTGATCCGCAACGTCCCCACCGGCGTGCCGGGACTCGATGCAGTTCTCGGCGGCGGTCTCTGCGAGTTCTCGTTCAACCTCGTCGCGGGCTCGCCGGGGTCGGGAAAGACAACGCTCGTGCAACAGATTCTGTTCGCCAACGCGACCCCCGTACGGCCGGCGCTCTATTTCACCGTGCTCGGCGAGCCGACGATCAAGATGCTCCGCTACCAGTCGCAGTTCGGCTTCTTCGATTCGTCTCGCGTTCCCGCGGCGGTGCGGTTCATCAACCTGGCCGCCGAGGCGACGGGTGGAAACCTCGACGCCGTCTTCCAACGCGTCGCGACCGAAGTGGCCGCCGTGCAGCCGTCGTTCATCGCCGTCGATTCGTTTCGGACGATCGTCGGCGAGCACCAGTCGCCGGCATCGGGCGGCGTCATCGAGCTCGCGCGGTTCGTCAATCGCCTCGCGCAGCAGCTCACGACCTGGGAAGTCACATCGTTCCTGATCGGCGAATACGCGGACACCGAGCAGCGCCACCCGGTCTTCACGGTGGCCGACACGATTCTCTGGCTGTCCGAGGACGTCGATCGCAATTCAGCGACGCGCAAGCTGCGCGCGGTCAAGGTTCGCGGACGGAGCCCGATGCCGGGGCTGCACACCTTTCGGCTCACCGATGCGGGCATGCAGGTCTTTCCGCGGATCCCGGAGCAGCAGCGGCAACGCGTCGTTCGGCGGAATGTGCGCTTGGCGACCGGAGTGCCGGGGCTCGACGAAATGATTGGCGGCGGCATTCCGGCCGGCGATGTCGTTCTGCTCACCGGCCCAGCCGGGAGCGGCAAGACCACGTTTGCGACGCACTTCATCGCGCAAGGACTCAACGACGGTGAGAATTGCGTGGTGGCGGTCTTCGAGGAATATCCGGAATCGTATCTCGCCCGCGCGAAAACTGTTTCGATCGATCTCGACGGCATGGTCGAGGGCGGACGGCTCGCCGTCACCTATCTGCGGCCGCTCGATCTGTCGGTCGACGAGATGTTGGCGGAAATCCAGGGCGCCGTCGAACGGATCGGCGCGACGCGCGTCGTCATCGACTCACTCTCGGGCTTCGAAGTCGCGTTGGCGCCGACGTATCGCACGGACTTTCGCGAGTCGCTGTATCGCCTGGTCGGCGCGCTCACCGCAACCGGCGTCACGGTGCTGATGACCGACGAGGTCGTCGACGCAAACCCGGGAGGCCGATTCACCCACGAGCGCGTCTCGTTCATCACCGATGACATCTTCGTGCAACGGTATGTCGAGATCGAGGGCAAGCTTCAGAAAGTGCTGTCGGTGGTCAAGATGCGCGGCAGCGCGCACGCGACCGATTTCCGTGCCTACGCGCTGACGTCCGATGGCGCCGTCATGGGAGAGTCGCTTTCGAACTATCACGGGATCACGACCGGCGTTCCGGATCTCGCAGAGGCGGCGATCGCAGCCGGCGCCGATGGATAGCGGCGTGCAGGGCGGACTCGCAGTCGAGCCAACGCCGGCCGCGCCGGAGTTGATCCGCCAGCGCGCGATCACAGAACAATTCCTGCTCGCGGCGCTACAGGCGCGAGATGTATCGGACGAGGCGGTCGCGGCGAGCCGTCGCGCCACGTTCCTCTCGGCGGCCTGCCGGGAGCTGGCCGTGCCGCTCGATGATGAGACCGTGCGTGAAAGGATTGCGCGGCGCGCGCTGCCGCGTGAGGGCAGCTGGTGCATCGTGGACGTCGTGGAATTCGACGGCGCCGTTCATCGGTTGCCGGTCGCGCACCCCGACTTGGAGAGGCAAGGCGCCGCTCAGTTGTTCGCCGACCGATGGTTCCCCCCGCCGGCGCCGCTTGGCGCCGGCTCGAGCGAGCGCGGCTCGCTGGGCAGGAGCGACGAGGATGGTACGGTGGCGCGTCGCGCGCTCGGCTTCGGCGGCCTCTTGGTCGTGCCGCTCGTCGTTCGCGCCCGGGTGGTCGGCGCGATCACCTTCATCACGCGCGAAGGCGACCCGCCGTTCTCGACGGAGGAGGTGACCCTGGCCAGGGACCTCGCCGACATCTGCGCCCTCGCGCTGGAAAACGAGCGGCTCTATCGCCAGGCTCGGGAGTTGAGCCACGCCGCCGACCTTGCGAACCGCGCGAAGTCGTCCTTCCTCGGCAAGATGAGCCACGAGCTGATGACGCCCCTCAACGCCATCGGCGGCTACGTCTCTCTGATCGAGATGGGGCTCCGCGGCCCCGTGAGCCCTGCGCAAATGATCGACCTCGAGCGCATTCGGCGCAGCCAGGAAAACCTGCTCACGCTGATCTCGGAACTGCTCATGTTCGTGCAGACCGAAAGCGGCCGATTGGAGTACCGATTCAGCGCGGTTTCCGTTCAGGCGATGCTCCGCGAAGTCGCCGACACGCTCCGCGGCGCTATCGACGAACGCCGTTTCGCGCTCGTTCATTGGCCGTCGGATGTCGACGCGATGATGTGGGTCGATCCGGACCGCGCGCGGCAGATTCTTCTGAATCTCATCATGAACGCGGTCAAATACGCGACAGCCGACGGCGGGCAGATCACGCTCACCTTCGCCGCGACGCCGCAGACCGTGAGGATTTGCGTGGCCGACGCCGGTCCTGGAATTCCCGGCGAGAAGTTGGTGGCGATCTTCGAACCCTTTGTTCAGCTGGCGAACGGGCTGACCGAGCGGCGCGGCGGGGTTGGCTTGGGGCTGACGATCAGCCGCGACCTGGCGCGCGCGATGAAGGGCGATCTGACAGTCGAGAGCACCGTCGGCGTCGGGTCGCGGTTCACGTTGCAGTTGCCGCGCGCCGGCGCCACGATGTCCGATGCCCTCGGCGCGCACCCGGGGTAAATCCGGGGTAGAGCATTAGCGGCCACGTCCGCGATGGCGAACGTGGCCGCTCTTCAATAGAAAGGTGGTCGGGGCGACTGGATTTGAACCAGCGACCTCCTGCTCCCGAAGCAGGCGCTCTACCGGGCTAAGCTACGCCCCGCCGACTTTTCTTACCGCCGGCGATCCAACCGCCGTCTAGCGCGCCCAGAAGGACTCGAACCTCCAACCTTCTGATCCGTAGTCAGATGCTCTATCCAATTGAGCTATGGGCGCATGGGCGGTACAAGACTCGAACTTGTGACCTCCACGATGTCAACGTGGCGCTCTAACCAACTGAGCTAACCGCCCGAAATCCGCGGAGACCAGAGCCGAACTCAACCGCCACAGACGACTCGAGCCCCCGCTGACGTGGAGAGCGGGAAACGGGACTCGAACCCGCGACCCCAACCTTGGCAAGGTTGTGCTCTACCAACTGAGCTATTCCCGCAGAACTAATACGACTGGTGCGTCCGATCACGTTCCGACAACGACGGAATCTACCAAACCGTTCGTCCCAACTTTCATCCCAACAGCGAGGGCGTCCTACGCTTCGATTCGCCTCGCCAGTGGAGGCGAGGGGAATCGAACCCCTGACCTCTTGAATGCCATTCAAGCGCTCTCCCAACTGAGCTACGCCCCCAAAACCGGGTGGACAGGTGGACCGCTCGACAGGTGGACGGCCACTGCTACAGACGAGAGTCGTTCGCGCGCACAAGAATCGCTCGCTGTCCACCCGTCTACCTGTCGGCCCGTCCACCGGTTTTCCCGGAACCACCAAGTATAGCCGGGGGTATCGGCGAGTGTCAACGAATTGGGACTGGCGCAAAATCGAAAGGCCGGTATTTTGCAGCGCCTCTCGTAACTCGCTTCGAAAGGTGCGCGTAGTGTCGACGTAGCAGGTCTGGTTGGTGGAACGGGCGCCACGCGGGCTGTGTACCGCAGCACAGCGGAGCAGCAGAGCAGTGCAGCATAGTTAGACCGTAGCGTCGCGGTATCGTTGGCTGGCCGCCGCTCCTTAAACGACAAGACACGACTCCAATCGCGCCGCTGGGCGCGAGGGCAATCTGCAACCATGACCGAACTCAAGCGTCGACGCCGTCGCTCGGCCCCCGCTGGGATCGCTCCGAACGAACCCGAACGCGACATCCTCGATCAATATCTCTACGAGGTGTCGACGTATCCGCTCCTCAAGGGAACGGAGGAGATCGACCTCGCGAAGAAGATCCGAGCCGGCGACCAGGACGCGCTCCAGGAGCTGGTGAAGCGGAACCTCCGGTTCGTCATCTCCGTGGCCAAGAAGTACCAGAACCGGGGACTGCCCCTCATCGACCTGATCGGTGAAGGGAACGTCGGGCTGCTCACGGCCGCCCGAAAGTTCGACCCCGACCAGGGGGTCAAGTTCATCTCCTACGCCGTGTGGTGGATCCGTCAGGCGATTCTGTCGGCCCTGGCTCGCCAGGGACGCACGGTCCGCGTGCCGCTCAACCGCACCGCAGACCTTTCGAGAATCATCAAGGCGTCGGAAATCCTCCGGCAGAAGCTGAACCGCGAGCCGAGCCCCGAGGAGCTGTCGCAGCTCACCGGGCTGTCGGTGGACGTCGTGCAGTCGCTGGCGGCGCTCAATACGAGCGACGTCCGCCTCGACGCGCCGATGGATCCCGAAGGCGACCGGTCCCTCATCGAGCGCTTCGTCGCCGACGAGATGCCGGACACCGAGGAGGAAGCAATGAACCGCTTCCTCACCGACGAGATCGAGCAGGCCCTCAGCACGCTTCCGCCGCGCGACGCGAAGGTCCTCCGCCTGTACTTCGGGCTCGAGGGCGGACGCGAGCACACGCTCGAAGAAATCGGCTCCATGCTCGGCGTCACTCGCGAGCGCGTCCGTCAGCTTCGAGACCGCGCGCTCAAGCGCTTGCGCGAAGGCGACGTCGGCCGAGCACTCGGCAGCTTCGCAGCGTAACAGCGGAACTCGGAAGGGCCGGCCGAAAGCCGGCCCTTCTGCTTTACGGCGCTGACGTCCTTACGGCGCTGACGTCCTTACGGCGCTGACGTCCGTAGAGCGCTGACGTCCTTAGAGCGCTGACGTCCTCAGAGCGCGGACGTCCTTACGGCGCTGCCGTCCTTAGAGCGCTGACGTCCTTACGGCGCTGCCGTCCTCAGAGCGCTGACGTCCTCAGAGCGCTGACGTCCTCAGAGCGCCATTTCCTCAGGCGCCCTTTGGCAGTCGCGCCCTTCGCGTCGTTTGGGAGTTAGCGCAGTCTGGGAGTCGCGCCTCTCGGAAGTGGCGCCCTCGTCAGCTGCGACGTTCCCGTCGTTGCGCCTTTAGCGTCTAGCCTCGAAGCCCGGTCTCGATCACATTTCTGCCCTCGCGTCAATGTGACTCTCCCCACTCGATGATCCGTCTCGTCGACGTCTACAAATCGTTCGGCCCGAAGCGCGTGCTGCAGGGCTTCACTCTCGACATCAACGAGGGTGAGACGATGGTGATCATCGGCTATTCGGGCACGGGCAAGTCGGTCGCGATCAAGCACATCGTCGGGCTGCTCGAGCCCGATTCGGGGCAGGTGTTCGTGGACGACCTCGAGGTGCCTCGCCTCAGCCGCCGCGATTTGTACGCGCTCCGTGCGCGAATCGGATACGTCTTTCAGTTCGCGGCGCTGTTCGATTCGTTCACCGTCGGCGACAATGTCGCGATGGGACTTCGCAAGCAGCAGGAGCTTTCGGAGAACGAGATTCACCAGCGCGTCATGGAGGCGTTGGAGCTCGTCGACCTTCCGGCCGTCGTCGACCGATATCCGGCGGAGCTTTCTGGCGGCATGCGGAAGCGGGTCGGCATCGCCCGCGCAATCGCGCTTCGCCCCAAGTACATCCTATATGACGAGCCCACGACGGGTCTCGATCCGGTGACCAGCGCGGTGATCGATCAGCTGATGATCCGGATGCGCGAGAAGCTCGGGGTCACCGGCATCGTCATCACACACGACATGCGGAGCGCCTACACCGTGGGCACCCGCATCGCGATGTTGTACGACGGAAAGGTTCGTCAGGTGGGATCGGTGAACGAGATCCGCGACACCACGGATCCGATCGTTCGCCAATTCATCGACGGAAAGCCGAACCTAGACAGCGACGAAGGCCCCGATCATGCGACCACGGAGCGTTTCGTCCAGGCGGTCGCGGCGGAGACGCCGGCCGATAGACGGTCGGGCGTCGAGCGCCGGAATTGATCGAGTGACGCCTTCGCCGATCCACGTCGACTACTCGGCGGTGAGTGTGCTGCCGCCGCCGGCAATCGTTCTCTACGCTCAACGCGAGCGCACACGCGCGCTCATGAAGACGGCCTTCCCGCGGCGGCGGGCGCGAGTTCTCGTCACCCGCTCCGTCGTGGATTTTCAGATGGCGTTCAAGTCCGAGTTGGTGGACGCCGCGGTCGTGGACATCGGCAGCGCGCACGAGGACACGTGGCGCGTCGCATCGCTCGCGCGCGAATACCCGAGCATCCCCTTTTTCGGACTCGCCGCGCTGCGAACGGCCGACGGTCCGGCGTTGGCGCAGTGCGCCGCGTACGAATTCGCCGACGTCCTCGTCGACGGAGTGGACGAATCCGCGGCGAGAGAAGTCGTGCAGCCGCTCGCCTTCTCGTCGCGTTTCGCTCGCGCCCTCGACCGTCCGCCGCGTCCGCTCGCTCTCGAGTCGCCCCTTCAATCGACCGCGTGGCGGTTCGTCGTGTCGCACGCCGGTCGTCCCGTGCGAACCTCGTCGCTGGCCAAGGTTCTCCAAGTGACACGCGAGCATTTGTCGCGCTCGTTCGCCGCGGGCGGAGGTCCGAACCTCAAGCGCATCATCGACCTGGTGCGCATCATCGCCGCGGCGGAGTTGGCGAAGAACCCGGGGTACGATCTCCGAGACGTGGCAAACATCCTCGGATTCGCCTCGTCGTCTCATCTGGCGAGCACCGCGTCGAGGGTCGTCGGAACGCGCGCGGCTTCGCTGACGCGTCTGCGCACGGTCGACCTGGTGGATCGGTTTGTAAAAGGGCATGGGAGGAGTAGAGGCTAGCGGGACGGTCCACCGGTCATGGGACCGCGAAGAAGCGCCACATGCGCGGAGACTCGGAGACTCGGAGACCGGGGCTTGGCCTCACTGCTCGACCTTCGCCTCTTTCCCTTGGTTGGCTGCCTCCAACTGCCGCTCCAAATACACCAGGTAGCCGCCGAGCAGTCGGTTCACTCCTTGAATTCTGGCCGACAGGTCGGCGTGCGTGTGAGCCGACATGAGGTCAGCCTGTCGGGCGATCGCGAGCTGAGTCTCGAGCCGCAGCAATTCACGTTTCGCCGAGCGGTACAACTGCCGTTGCTCCGGCGCGGTGTAGCGGCCGTAGCCGTCGGCGATCGCGCCGGCCGCGGCGAGTGCGGAGATCATGATGTGGTCGGTGAGCACTTTGGTCTCTCGCCGCGCCGACTGCCGCGCCGACCGCACCGTCTCGGCGGCCAGCGCCACTGCTTCCTGCCAGACTTTGAGGTCGCGAACGGTGCCAGCCATAAGGGTCTCGGGTTTGACGGCGACCATTCTGTCGTTTCGCCGTCGAACTTGCGTCACCATTTTGCCGCGGATCGCATCGTGTAAGCGCCGAGGCGTCTCGCGGGCGGCGATTGGCCAATGCATGGGGGAACAGGGATTACTGGGCGACCGTTCCCGTGCTCTAACAACTTGTGCTTGCTCGAAGTGGTCGCTTGTGATATTTTTCACAAGCCACCAGGCCACCACCCAACGCCCCTCGATTACCATCTCTCCGTATGGCAACCGACACGACGCTCCGACCTGGCGAAATCAAAGACATCCTGCTTCGACAAATCGAAGCCGCCGACCTTCATGAACTCGATGTCGAAGAGGTCGGGACGCTCCTCGAGGTCAAGGACGGGATCGCGCGCATCTATGGTTTGCAGAAAGCCATGGCGGGTGAGATGCTCGACATCACGTCCTCCGAGACCGGCAATCACGTCACCGCGCTCGCGCTGAACCTCGAAGAAGACAACATCGGCGCCGTCGTCCTCGGCGACTATCTGCAGCTCAAGGAAGGCGACGAAGTTCGTCGCACGTCGCGCGTGCTCGAGGTGCCCGTCGGTCCGGCCCTCGTGGGACGAGTCGTCGATGCGCTCGGCACTCCGCTCGACGGTCTTGGCGACATCCGCGCGACGACGAGCCGCAAGGTCGAATCGCCGGCGCCCGGCATCATCGTGCGGCAGCCCGTGAAGGAGCCGCTGCAGACGGGGCTCAAGGCCATCGACTCGATGATTCCGATCGGCCGCGGACAGCGCGAGCTGATCATCGGCGACCGCGCCATCGGCAAGACCGCCGTCGCCATCGACACGATCATCAATCAGAAAGGCCAAGGTGTCATCTGCGTCTACGTCGCGATCGGCCAGAAGGCGTCGACCGTCGCCTCCGTCGTCGAACGGCTCAAGCAAGCCGGCGCGATGGAGTACACGATCGTCGTCGTCGCGTCCGCGTCCGATCCCGCGCCGATGCAGTACATCGCGCCCTACTCGGGCTGCGCGATGGCCGAGTATTTCATGTATCACGAAGGCAAGCCGACGCTGTGCGTCTACGACGACCTGTCCAAGCAGGCCGCCGCGTACCGTCAGCTTTCGCTCGTGTTGCGTCGTCCGCCGGGACGTGAAGCGTTCCCGGGAGACGTCTTCTATCTCCACTCGCGTCTCCTCGAGCGCGCGGCGAAGATCAGCGAGGACCCGTCAGTCGTCGACGGCAAATTCATCCTGAAGCCGGGCGGCTCGCTCACCGCGTTGCCCGTGATCGAAACGCAGGCCGGCGACGTCTCGGCCTACATCCCCACGAACGTCATCTCGATCACCGACGGGCAAATCTTTCTCGAGTCCGACCTGTTCTTCGCGGGCGTCCGTCCCGCGATCAACGCCGGCATCTCGGTGTCTCGCGTCGGCGGTTCGGCGCAGATCAAAGCGATGAAGTCGGTCGCCGGCCGTCTCCGCCTCGACCTCGCGCAATTCCGCGAGCTCGAAGCGTTCGCCGCGTTCGCCTCGGATCTCGACGCCGCGACCCGCCGCCAGCTGGATCGCGGCGCCCGTACGGTCGAAGTGCTCAAGCAGGGCCAGTATCAGCCGATGCCCGTCGAGCAGCAGGTGATGATCATCTTCGCGGTCACCAACGGCTTCATCGACGACGTGCCGGTCGCCGGCGTCCGCGAGTGGGAGAAGGGCTTCCACGCGTACATGGCGGCGAACTTTCCGCAGGTCGGCGAGGGAATCCGCACCGGGAAGACGCTCACCAAGGAAATCGAGGCCGACCTTCGCCGCGGCATCGAGGCGTACAAGAAGACGGCCGTGACGACGAAGCCGGCGGGCATCACAAAAGCGAATCTGTAGTGAAGACATTCGCCACGACATACTCAGCCGAGAGGGTCCATGGCTAAGGGTCGCGAGCTCAAAGGTCGCATCAAGTCCGTCGAGAACACGCGTAAGATCACGCGCACGCTCGAGATGGTGGCGACGTCGAAGCTCAAGCGAACGCAGGACCGTGTCGCCGCCGCGCGCCCGTACGCTCAGGCGCTGCGCGACGTGATCGGCAGCCTGTACTCGCCGGATCTCGCCGATCAGTTCCCGTTGTTGCGGCAGCCGGCCAAGATGAAACGCGCCGCGGTCATGCTCATGACCGCGAACCGCGGCCTGGCCGGCGCGTTCAACGCGAACCTCATCAAAGAGGCGCGCGCGACCATCGCTCGGCTCGAGCGCGATGGCGTCGAGGTCGACGTTCACGTCGTCGGCCGGAAAGGGCTCGGCTACTTCCGCTACGTCGGACGCAAGGTCGCGGCGAGCCGGACGGACATCGGCGATCGCCCCACGGCGGCGGAGGCCGCCGAGCTGGTCAACGATCTCACGACCGCGTTCTCGCGCGGCGAGATCGACGGCGTGTACGTGATCTATCCGAACTTCAAGTCCGTCCTATCCGCGCCGCCCGCGACCGTTCAGGTGCTTCCGGTGACTCCGCCGGCGAGCGACGCCAAGCGCCGCGACTACATCCTCGCCCCGGACGCGAACGCAATTCTCGGCGAGCTGCTCCCGCTGTATGTGCGCAACGCGGTGTATCGCGCGCTGGTCGAAATGACCGCCGCGTTCTATGCCGCCCAACGCACCGCGATGAAGAACGCGACGGACAACGCCACCGACATGCTCAAGATCCTTGGCCGCACGTACAACCGCGCGCGACAGGCCAACATCACGCAGGAAATCGCGGAGATCGTCGGCGGCGCGGCCGCCTTGCAGGGTTAATGGCTGCTGTACTTGAGACTGATGTCTGAAAGGTCGCCGGTCACAGGTCTCCGGTCACCGGAACGGCTGAGAGGCAATAGTTGCCGGAGACCGGTGATCAGAGACCGGAAGTCGAAAGTAGCAATCGATTTGTACCAACGCGATCAATCCACAAGAACACCAGAAGTAAACACCGCATAGAGTCCTACCATGGCCACCGCCACCGCAATCCATAACATCGGCAAAGTCGTCCAGGTCATCGGCCCCGTGCTCGACGTCGAGTTCGAAGCCGAGCACCTGCCCGAGCTGTACAACGCCCTCGACATCACGGGCAAGGCGCCGGACGGCGGCGACATCCACGTCGTCTCCGAAGTGCAGCAGCACATCGGCCGCAATCAGGTGCGCGCCGTCGCCATGTCGTCGACCGACTCGATCGTGCGCGGCATGGAGGTCGTCGACACGGGCGGTCCGATCTCGGTGCCGGTCGGCAAGGCGGCGCTCGGACGGATCTTGAACGTGCTCGGTGAGCCGGTGGACAACGGCCCCGCGATTCCGAAGGACGTCGAGCGCTGGCCGATTCATCGCAAGCGTCCGGACTTCGTGAACCTCGAGCCCAAGACCGAAGTCTTCGAGACGGGCATCAAGGTCATCGACCTGATCGCCCCGTTCGTGAAAGGCGGTAAGATCGGACTCTTCGGCGGCGCCGGCGTCGGCAAGACCGTCGTCATCCAGGAGCTGATCAACAACGTGGCCAAGGGTCACGGCGGTCGCTCGGTGTTCTGCGGCGTGGGCGAGCGTACGCGCGAAGGGAACGACCTGTACCTCGAGTTCAAGGAAGCCGGGATTCTCAACCAGGTCGCGCTCATCTACGGCCAGATGAACGAGCCGCCGGGCGCGCGACTCCGCGTCGGCCTCGCCGGTCTCACGGTGGCCGAGTACTTCCGCGATCAAGAGAACGCGGACGTACTCGTGTTCATCGACAACATCTTCCGGTTCACGCAAGCGGGCTCTGAAGTGTCCGCGCTGCTGGGCCGTATGCCGAGCGCCGTCGGCTATCAGCCGACGCTCGCGACCGAGATGGGCGACCTGCAGGAGCGCATCACCTCGACGCGCAACGGATCGATCACGTCGGTGCAAGCGATCTACGTTCCGGCCGACGACATCACCGACCCGGCGCCGGCCACCGCGTTCGCGCACCTCGACGCGACCGTCGTGCTCTCTCGCGCGATCACGGAGCTGGGGATCTACCCCGCCGTCGACCCGCTCGCCTCGTCGTCGCGAATTCTCGACGCGCAGTTTATCGGCGACCGGCACTACAAGGTCGCGACCGACGTGCAGCGCATTCTACAGCGCTACAAGGAGCTCCAGGACATCATCGCGATCCTCGGCATGGACGAGCTGTCCGAAGAGGACAAGCGCATCGTCGGCCGCGCGCGGCGCATCCAGCGCTTCATGTCGCAGCCGTTCGCCGTCGCCGAGCAGTTCACCGGCATCAAGGGCAAGTACGTCAAGCTCGAGGAGACCGTCTCGTCGTTCGAGCGCGTCGTCGCGGGCGAGTTCGATAACCTGCCGGAACAGGCGTTCTTCATGGCTGGCGCCATCGACGACGTCGTCGAGAACGCGAAGAAGCTGCAGGCCTGAGGCAACGACGATGTTGAACGTCTCGGTGATCTCGCCGGAAGCGGTACTCTATGAGGGGACGACGGACTCCGTCGTCGCCCCCGCGTTCGACGGCGAGGTCGGCATCCTCACCGGCCACGCGCCGATGATGGCGCTGCTCGGCAAAGGCCTGCTCCGCCTCGGCGGCGACAGCGGCCCGCGCTTCAACGTCGACGGCGGCTTTCTTCAGGTCGTCGACAACATCGTCCGCGTGGTGACGGAGAAGGCGTCAGTGGCGTAGTTCCGCGTATCGTTGTTCAATTGTCCCCGGTGCCGACAGTGGCCCGAATGGGCGCGAAACTCTACCGTAAGAGACGCTCCACTAACGCGAACGATCTCTCCGCCGCGCCGACGCCGCTCCGGACGAGGGCGCGGGCGAAGTCGCCGGCCTCGCGGCGAGCCACGGGATCGGTGATCCAGAATCGCAAGCGACGCTCGGCTTCGGCGGCGTCGGCGACCGGCGCGCCGCCGTGGCGCTGGGCGAGCAGAGCGGCGTCGCGGCTGTTCTGAAAGCGCGGACCGTAGAGAACGGGCGCCCCGAACGCGGCCGGCTCGAGGACGGAGTGCAGCCCCGCCGCGTGGAATCCACCTCCGACGAACGCCACGTCGGCGAGCGCATAGAGATCGCCGAGCACGCCGACGCGGTCGACGATCACGACGTCCGTGTCGCTCGTCGCGTCGCCGAGGCGATCCGCGCGCAGCGAGCTGCGCTCGGCCCAGGCCAGGAGCTCGGCGACGTGCTTCTCCGTCGGCTCGTGGGCCGCGATGACGAGACGCGTGTCGCCGTTCGAGCGCCGAACGGCCTCGTACGCGGGAAGCAACACGGCCTCGTCCGAAGGCCAAGTCGACCCTGCGACGATGATCGCGCCGCCGCCGCGCAGGCGGCGGAGCAGCGTTGAGTCGCGATCGACCGATTGGGCGCGCGCCCAAACCTGATCGTAGCGCGTATCGCCCGTGACGGTGATCGTCTGCGGCCGAACGCCGAGCTGCACCAGCCGATCCGCGTCCGCCTCGTCGATCGCCCCTACGACGTCCAGTGCCGCGTACGCGTCGTGCAACAGCGCGTTGGCGCCGAGCGATCGCCGCGACGATTCGCGCGCGAGCGTCGCGCTCACGAGGCCCAGGTGTACGCCACGCTCGCGCGCCTCGCGCGTGATCATGGGCCAAACGTCGAGCTTGGAGAAAACCAACGCCGTCGGTTGCAGCGCGTCGAGAGCTGCTCGAGCGTCGCCCGGCGTGTCGAACGGGAGGTAGTCGGTGAAGTCGACGTCCAGTGATCGCGCAAAGGCCGCCGCGCTCGGCGAAAAAAACGTGTACGCGATCTGCGCGTCCGGGCGGCGAGCCCGCGCGAGCTCGAGCACGGGACGGGCCTGCAAGCCCTCGCCCACCGAAGGCGCGTGCATCCAGAGCAGCGGACGGCTCGGATCCCGATGCGCCGCGCCCCAACGCCGATAGCGCGAGCGAATGCCTCGCCGCGCGCGGAGCGAACGCAGGACCTTGGAGCCGCTGTCCGGTGTGACGAGCGCTGCGCCGCGCGCTATTTGTGCCAGCGCGCGATATCCGAGCTGCACGGGAAAGCGCACGCGATCGAAGGCGAAAGAGAGAGCTACTTGCCTTTCGCGGCGAGCGCGGAGTCGAGCGCTCCGGCTACGTCGGCGTCCGCGCTGGCGAGCTTCGTGGCGCCGATGATGAACGTCGGCGTCGAGATCACGCCCGCGTTCCGGGCACGATCGTAGTCGGCTTCGATGATCGGCCGAGTGAGGTGCTGGGACACGCATGCCCGCCACGGACCCATGTCGACATGGTTGTGGTTCGCGAGCGTATCGAAAAACGACGCCGGACTCTGGAGGCGTTCCCAGATGTGCTGCGTGGTGAACAGCGAGTCGTGCATCGGCCAGAACTTGTCCTGCACGGACGCGCACATCGCGGCTTCGGCGGCCGGCAGCGCGAACTGGTGAATGCTGAGCGGCATGTTGAGGTACGCCATGCGCACGCGTCCCGGCTTCACGTACTTCTGTATGATGTTGGCGAACGACGAGTCGTGCCACTGCTTGCAGAACGGGCACTGAAAGTCGCTGGCCATGACCAGCCAGACTTTTGCCGACGAATCGCCGAGGATGCGGCCGCGATCGGCCTTTTCGCTGATCGAGTCCGATGCGGGCGTCGCGGCGGACGCCGCGGCCGAAGCAACGCTGGTCGCCGCCGCCGACTTCCCCGACGATCCGGCGGCGTCGCCGTGCGAGCACGCAACAACAAGAAAGGCGGACGCAGCCAGTTCGACGGCTACCCGCGGCAACGTTCCAAGAGAGCGGTATGACATTGTCATCGTTGAATCTACGCGCGTGGTCGACCCCCGCCAATCGGAGCGCGCCCAGGCAGTTGGTCTCAAGGGCGCTTCCACCAGGGGAACGAGCCGGATAGCCTTCGACCGTGCACATCCGCGCGCTCGCGCTTTTCGTTTTCGCCTCGCTCACGGCAGTCGACGGCGGGAGGAGCGCTCAGGCGCAGGCCCTCCAGCTTCCCGCGCCGGTCGGCTACGTCAACGATTTCGCGCACGTCATTCCGCCGGACAAGTCGGCCGCGATCTCGGCGATCATCGAGGACGTAAAGGCGAAGTCCGGCGGCGAAATCGTCGTCGTCACGCTGCCCGATCTCAAGGGACGTCCCGTCGAGGAGGTCGGTCTTCAGATCGGCCGTCAATGGGCGGTTGGGCGCAAGGGCAATCCCGGCGATCCAGCACGCAACACGGGCGTCATCCTGCTGGTCGTCCCGAAAGAGACGAGCGCCGATGGCAGCGGGCACGTTCGAACCGAAATCGGATTCGGCGCCGAAGGCTTCCTCACCGACGCGACGACCGGCGAGTTCCGCGACCTCGCGATTCCCTATTTCAGGAATCATGATTACGGCTCCGGCATCCTGTTGATGGTCGACAGCATCGCCGCGCACTTCGCGAACGAATTCAATTTTCAGATCAATCCGAGCGTCCAGCCGCAGCTACGCGTCCAGCGATCGCAGCCCCGCCAGAGCTCCGGCGGCATTCCGCCAATCATTTGGTTCGTACTTCTCTTCGTCATCCTGTCGGCGATTGGCGGCGGCCGCCGCGGCTGCGGCTGTCTTCCGATCTTCATGGCGACCGGAATGCGCGGTGGCTGGGGTGGCGGGGGGGGCGGCGGCGGCTGGAGCGGCGGCGGATTCGGTGGGGGCGGTGGAGGCGGTTTCGGCGGGTTCGGTGGCGGAGGCGGTTTCGGCGGTGGTGGCTCCAGCGGATCTTGGTGACCTATGGCGCGAATGACACTCGACGAACTCGTGAAACAGTTGCGCGCGGCGTACGGGACGGCGCTCCGCTCGATCGTGTTGTATGGCTCGGCTGCGGGCGGTGAAGCGCAAGCCAAGAAGCAGGATCACAACGTTCTCGTCATCGTGGATTCGCTCGACGCGTCGCGGCTGCGCGCCGCGTCGGCGGCGTCGCGCGCATGGGTCGACGCGGGCAACCACGCGCCGCTCACGCTCACGCACGACGAGTGGCTCGGGTCCGCCGACATCTTCCCGATGGAATACGCGGACATCCTCGAACGTCACCGCGTGCTCCACGGTGAGCCTCCGTTCGACGGCATTCGTGTCGATCCGAAAGACCTGAGGCTTCAGCTCGAGCAGGAGGCGATGGGAAAGCTGATCCGGCTGCGACAGGGCCTGCTCGGCGCCGGAAACGATCCCGAACGCGAGCTCGAGCTCTTGGCGACGAGCCTGAGCCAAGTCCTCATCGTTTTCCGCGCTTTTTTGCGCCTCCACAAAGCGCATCCGCCCAAGGACAACATCGAGCTGGTCGAAGCCGTTGGTCAGCGCGCTGGATTCGACGCGGCGCCGTTCGCGCGGGTCGTCCGGCACATTCGCAGCGACCCGGCGCTGAGGGCTGCCGAGGCCGGTGAGGTTCTGGCCGGCTATCTGCGAGGAGTCGAGCGGCTGGTGGCGTATCTCGACCATTTTCAGCCAGTTGGGTGAGTCTGTCACCCGGCTGGGCCGTGTTGCGTAGTGTGAGTGTAGTCATTTCCACCCACAGTTCGTCTCCCGGAGCACGACAATGAAACGCTGGCTCGCCCTTCTGCTGCTGCCTCTCCTCGCGTCGTGCGGGTACAACACGATTCAGCGGCTCGACGAGCAGGCCAACTCGGCACAGGGACAGATCGAGGTACAGCTGCAGCGCCGCGCCGATCTGATCCCGAATCTCGTGAACACGGTCAAGGGATACGCGACGCACGAGGAGCAGACGCTCAAGGAAGTGACGGAAGCGCGCGCCGGACTCGTGAACGCGATCCAGTCGAAGGATCCGACCGCCATGGCGAACGCGGACGCGCAGCTCACCGGGGCGCTCGGTCGACTGATGGTGACCGTGGAGGCGTATCCGAACCTCAAGGCCGATCAGAGCTTCATTCGCCTGCAGGATGAGCTCACCGGCACCGAGAATCGGATCGCTGTATCGCGCAACGACTACAACCAGGCCGTGAACCAGTACAACGCATACATTCGTCAATTCCCGGCGGTGCTCACCGCGAAGGTCACCGGGGCGAAGGAGCGGAAGTACTTCACGGCGAACGCGAACGCGCAGCAAGGGCCGCCGACGGTCGACTTCTCGAAGCCCGCTGCGACGCCGCCGGCAAAGCCATAGCGCCCGCTGGCCATTGCGCCGCGCGCGCCGGCCGTAGGCTCCGGCATCAACAATTGGTTATCTAATTGTCATTGCCGGCCCGAGCGGCAGTTGGCTCAGGCCGCGGGAACAGGCCTGGCCCTTTCGCAACGCGCCAGCCGGTGACGTCGAGCGGCTCGACGTCGCCGAAACGCTGATCCGCGACCTGACCCGGACCGCCGATCTGCGTCCAGAGCTCCTGCGACTTGGTCGGCATGAACGGCGCGAGATGGATCGCGTGGCGGGCGAGCTGGCGAACGATTGCGGCCAGAACGCGTTCGAGCTCCGAGCGCGATTCGGGCTTTTTCGCGAGCGCCCACGGCTGCTGCGATTGAATGAATTCGTTGCCGCGAGTCGCGCACGCCATCACGCGCTTGAGCCCCTCGTGCAGCAAATAACCGCGGCTGCCGTCGAGCGCGGTCTGGTACTCCGCGAGATCGGCCGCGTCGGCGCGATCGAGATCGGTGGGTGATCCGGTCGGCACGACGCCGTCGCAGTACTTCTCGACCATCGAGATCGCGCGACTCGCCAGATTGCCGAGCGAGTTCGCGAGGTCGGCGGTGTAACGCTCGTCGAAGCGCTCGAACGAGAAGCTGCCGTCGGTGTCGAACGCGACTTCGCGCAGCAAGAAATAGCGGAGCGCGTCGGCCCCGTACCGCCCGATCGCTTCGTCGACGTCGAGTCGAACGCCGGCCGACTTGCTGAAACGTTCGCCGCCCAACAACACGAAGCCGTGCGCCCACACCCGTTCGGGCAGCGGAAGCTCGGCGGCTTGCAGCATCGCCGGCCACACCACGGTGTGAAGCCGCGTGATGTCCTTGCCGATGATGTGCAGCTGGGCCGGCCAGCGGTCGTGATAGCGCTTTTCGGGAAAGCCGGTCGCGGTGAGGTAGTTCGGTAGCGCGTCGAACCAGACCCACGTGCCTTGCTCTTCGCCGTTCGAGAGCTGAAGCGGGAAGGGAATCGCCCACGACAGGCGCGAACGCGTGATCGAGATGTCCTCGAGCCCCTGATCGAGCAGCGACAGCATCTCGTTTCGACGCGTCTCCGGCTCGAGAAACTCGGGCCGTTCGGCGAACAGGCGGCGCAGGAAGGGCTCGTAACGCGTCAAGCGGAAAAACCAGTTTCGCTCCGTCGTCCACTGCAGCTCGCGCGTCGGATGCAGCACGCAGTGGCCGCTCTCGATCTCGTCGTCGCGCTTGAACAACTCGCAGCCGACGCAGTACCACCCCTCGTACGACTTCTCGTAAAAATCGTCGGGCGTGCAGTCATGGATGCGCTTGATCAGCGCGCGGACGCCGCGCTTGTGGTCGTCGGCGGTCGTGCGCATGAAGCGGTCGTACGAGATCGACAGCCGGCGCCACATCTCCTCGAAGCGCCCGGCGATGCCGTCGACGAATTGCTGCGGCGACACGCCGCGCTCGGCCGCGGCCTGCGCGACCTTTTGTCCGTGCTCGTCGAGACCGGTCAGAAAGTAGACGTCGTCGCCCCGCATGCGCCGATATCGGGCGATGACGTCGGCGCCGATCTTCTCGTACGCGTGGCCGATGTGCGGGTCGCCGTTCGCGTAATCGATCGCGGTGGTGAGGTAGAACTTTCCCATCAAGCGGCGCCGGGTGGCGTGCCCTCAGGAGGACCACCCTCCGGTCCGCGACCACCACCGCCCGGACGATTGCGTCGTCCGCCCCGGCGCCCGCGACGGCGACGCGGGCGTTTGACGTGATCGTCGGGTGAACCGGTGGACGGGTGGACGGGTGGACGGGTGGAAATGGCGGAGTCGCCAGAATCGATGGACTCGGCCGTTTCAGCCTGATCGTCATCGTCCTGTTCACCCGTCCACCCGTCCACCAGTCCACCCTCTTCCGCCGGCTCGAGCACGACGACTCGCTCCGCGACGACCGCTTCCTCGAGCACGATGTCCTCTTCGTGCTCGTCGAGCGTCACGATCGACGGAGCCGGCGCGAACGGGAGCGGGGCGCCCACTTCCTCGGCCTCGGCGCGGAGGTCGAGGAGTAGAATCGTGCGCTGCTCTCCGTCGTCGCCGCGCAGCGTGACTCGGTCGCGGAAAATGTCGTTGGCCACGACCTTTTCGTCGCCGCGCTTCGTCCTGACGACTCTGCCTTCCTTGGGAAAGCGCTTGCGGCTCTGCACGTAGAACTCGTGCTCGTAGCGCAGGCAGCACATCAACCGTCCGCACGCGCCGGAGATCTGCGACGGGTTGAGCGAGAGTCGTTGGTCCTTCGCGACGCCGAGATTCACCGGTCGCAATTCGGGAAGCCAGGACGCCGAGCAATATTGGCGTCCGCAGCGGCCGACGCCGTCGAGCCGCTTCGCCTCGTCGCGCACGCCGATCTGTTTCAGCTCGATTCGCGTGCGGAACATCGACGCCAGCTCGCGCACGAGCGCGCGGAAGTCGATGCGCTTTTCCGCGGTGAAGTAGAGCGTGAGCTTTTTGCGGTCCCACTGCCATTCGGCGTCGGACAGCTTCATCGCCAGCTTGTTCGCGTTGACGCGCTCCATGGCACGCCGGCGAGCGTCGTCGTCCTGCGCACGCAGATCGTCCGCGCGGCGCACGTCGTCGCGACTCGCCAGACGGCGCGCCTTTTTCGTCGTGCCCGAGTTTCCGTAGCCGTGCGGAACGCCGGCGTTGCGCTTGTGTGCGAGTTCGCCCACCGCGTGCACGCGGCCGAGATCTTCGCCGCGGTCAGCGTCGACGATCACCGCCGACTTGAGCGGCGGCGGGTCCTCGGATTCCCAGAGGAAAAAGTCCTTTCTGTTGCCCTTGAAGGCGACTTCGATCAGGTGGGACACAGGTGGACGGGTGGACGGGTGAACCGGTGGACAGGAACAGCTGACGGTGCATCCGTCCACCTGTCCACCCGTCCACCCGTCCACCGAATCATTCTAGGTATTGACCAATGCGAAGAAACTTTTCACGCCGCCGCCGAACCAGCTTGTCCGGTTTGTAGCGCCGCAAATCCTCGAGCTGCCGCACGAGCGTGTCGTGCACGTTGGCGGCGGCGGTCTCATGGTTGGCGTGCGCGCCGCCCGGCGGCTCAGGAATAATCTCGTCGACGACGCGCAGTTCTTGGAGGTCCTGGGCGGTGATTCGAAGGGCGGAAGCCGCCTTTTCGCGCAGTTCCTGGCTCTTGCCGTCCTTCCATAGTATGGACGCGCACCCTTCGACCGTGATGACCGAGTAGACGGCGTTCTCGAGCATGTTGGTCCGGTCGGCGACGCCGAGCGCGAGCGCGCCGCCGGAGCCGCCCTCGCCGATGACCGTGGCGATGATCGGCACCTCGAGACGGCTCATCTCGAACAGATTGCGCGCGATCGCTTCCGATTGCCCGCGCTCCTCGGCGCCGAGCCCTGCCCACGCGCCCATCGTGTCGATGAACGTGATCACGGGGACCGAGAACTTCTCGGCGAGCTTCATGAGGCGCAGCGCCTTTCGGTAGCCCTCGGGGTGCGGCATCCCGAAGTTGCGCCTGATGATCTCCTTCGTGTCGCGGCCGCGCTGATGCCCGACGACCATGATCGTCTCGCCGTCGAGCCGCGCCCAGCCGCCGACGATGGCGGCGTCCTCTCTGAACGCACGATCGCCGTGCAACTCGATGAAGTCGGTGAACGCGTACTGGATGTAGTCGAGCGTGAACGGACGCTTGGAGCTGCGCGCGACCTGCACGCGCTGCCAGGGCGTGAGATTCTTGTAAATCTCTTCGCGCAGATCGGCGAGCTTGCGCTCGAGCGGCGCGATCTCGTCGTTGACGTCGAGCTGCTGGCCGCCGGCGAGCCGTTTCAGCTCGTCGATCTGCTTCTCCAGCTCGGCGATCGGTTTTTCGAAGTCCAGTGTGGCAGAAGTACCCACGTCAGTTCCTCTCGGCGCTTCCCGCACGTACGACCCGCACGCGATCTTCGCCGAGCAACTGACGCAGATCGCGCAGGGCGGCTTGCGACGCCGCCAGCTTCAACGAGCGCGACTTGAGCCGCGCGCGTGAACCGCTTCCGTCGACCCACTGCACCTCGAGCGGCGGCGAAGTCGCGTTTGCCGTCGCGTGCGTCTCGACTACGACTCGAACGTCCCGCATCACGTCCGGCGTGATCGAATCCCCCGATTGGAGATCGATCGCCACCGCCACTTCGCCATTCAGCCGCTTTTCGACCAACGGCGTGAGCGACTCGACGATGAACGTCGGGTTGTCCGCGTCCTGGTCGCGCCGCGAGTAGCTGCCCTTGAGCAGAACGGGGACGTCGGTTTTCACCCGGTCGCCCAGCATCGTCCATGCTTCCGGGAACACCAGAACTTCCGAAGATCCCGAAAAATCCTCGACTGTCAACCGCGCAAACTCGGCCCCTGATTTTCTGCTGATTTGCCTCTTGACAGCGGTCACAACCACGCCCAGAGCCATGGGCTGATCCGTCCACTTCCCGAGCTCGGACACGGTGTGGGTCGCGAACAGCTCGCACTCGACGCGAAACGGCTCGAGGGGGTGACCGGAGATGTAGAAGCCGAGGATCTCCTTCTCTTTCGTGAGCCGCTCGGATTCGCCGAGGGGCGCGATGTTGGGAAGAACATGCGGCCTCGCGGCGGCGCCGCCCGACTCGTCGACTCCGCCGAGCAGCGAGAATTGGCCGACCGCCGCCTCTTGTTGCTTGAGCGAGGCTTCGGCGAGCGCGCTGTCGAGCACCGCGGCGTATTGGGCGCGGTGTCCGCCGAGATTGTCGAGCGCGCCCGATCCGATCAACGCTTCGAGCACGCGCTTGTTGCAGAGACGCAGGTCCACACGCTCACAGAAATCATGGAACGACGCGAACGGTTTCTCGCCGCGCGCCGTCAGCATCGAGTCGATGGCCGCGCGGCCGACGTTGCGAATCGCGCCGAGGCCGAACCGAATCCGCTTGTCGCCGACCACGGTGAACTTGTAACCCGATTCATTCACGTCGGGCGCAAGAACTTCGATCCCGAGCTCGCGCGCCTCGTTGATGAACTTCACGACGCTGTCCGTGTCGCCGATCGACGACGACAATAGGGCCGCCATGAACTCGGCCGGATAGTGCACTTTCAGCCATCCCGTTTGATACGAGATCACTGAATAAGCGACCGAGTGCGACTTGTTGAAGCCGTAGCGGCCAAACGTCTCGATCTGTCCCGCGAGCTCTTCGATGATCCGGCGGTCGTAGCCGCGCGCCACGGATTTCTCGACGAACTTGCCCAACTCCTGCCGAATGAGCTCCGCGTCTTTCTTGCCGACGGCTTTGCGCAGCACGTCCGCTTCGGCGAGCGAGATGCCCGCGAGAAGCTGCGCGATACGCATCACCTGCTCTTGATAGGTGATGACGCCGTACGTCGGCTCGAGGATCTGCTGGAGCTCGGGCAGCGCATAGGCGACCGGCTCTTCGCCGCGCTTTCGCCGCTGGTAGACGCGATGCATCCCCGCGTCGAGCGGGCCGGGTCGCATGAGCGCGTTCGACGCGACCAAGTCGTCGAACCGGTCGCAACGCATTCCGCGAAGAAGATCCGTCGCCAGCGGTGATTCGAACTGAAACACGCCGACCGTGCGCCCAGCACGCAGCATCTGATAGACCGCCGGGTCGTCCATCGGAATCGTGTTCAGATCCGGCGCCTTGCCGTGCCGCTGCTCGATCGCGACGAGCGCGTCGTGCAGCACGGTGAGTGTTGTGAGCCCGAGGAAGTCCATCTTGAGCATGCCGGCGTGCTCGAGGCAATTCATGTCGTACTGGCTCACGATGACTTGCTCTTCGTCCACTGCGCCGGCGCCTTTCGTCGATTGCGTGCAGATCGGCACGTAGTCGTCGACGGGACCTGGCGCGATCACCACGCCGGCGGCGTGCACGCCCGTGTGGCGCGAGAGTCCCTCGAGCGCCGAGGCGTAGTCGAGCAACTGGCGATAGCGCTCGTCCGTGCGGTACAGCCGCCCGACGTCGTCGATTTTCTCGATCGCCTCTTTGACGGTGAGCGAGAAATTCGGCTGATTCGGAATCAGCTTGGCGAGCGAATCGGTTTCCGCCGGTGTGAAGCCGAGCGTGCGGCCGACGTCCTTGACCGCCGCGCGCGATTTCATCGTTCCGAACGTCACGATCTGGCAGACCGACTCGCGCCCGTATTTCTGGCGCACGTAGTCGATCACTTCGCCGCGGCGCTCGAAGCAGAAGTCCACGTCGACGTCGGGCATCGAGACGCGTTCCGGATTCAGGAAGCGCTCGAAGAGGAGATCGTAGTAGAGCGGGTCGACGTCGGTGATGCGCAGCGAATACGCGACGAGCGAACCCGCCGCCGAGCCTCGTCCCGGGCCGACGGGAATGCCACGGTCGCGCGCCGCTTTGATGAAGTCGGCGACGATGAGGAAGTAGCCGGCGTATCCCGTTTTGGTGATGACGCCCAGCTCGTAGTCGAGGCGTTCTTGAACGTTGGCGGGAAGCGGATCGCCGTAGCGCTCCTTTGCGCCGATCGTCGCGAGCGTCGTGAGCAGCTCGTTTTCCGAGGAGACGCTCGCCGGCAGCGGGAACGCCGGCAGGTGGTACTTCTTCCCGAATTCGACGTTGATCTGGTCGGCGATGCGGAGCGAGTTCTCGAGCACGTCGGGGCGATCCGGGAACGACTTCGCCATCTCCGGCGCGCTCTTGAAGTACAGTCCGCGGTCGTACCGCATCCGGTCCGGATCGCTCCGATCCTTTCCGAGGCCGATGCACAGGAGCACGTCGTGCGAGTCGTGGTCGTCGCTCTTGAGGAAGTGCGCGTCGTTGGTGGCGAGCACCGGCAGACCGAGCTCGGTGGCGAGCGCGAAGACGCGCGCGTTGAGAATCGCCTGGCCTTCGCTCTCGTGCGCCTGGACCTCGAGGTAGTAGCGGTCCTTGAAGAGCTCAGCGTACCAGCTGGCTGCCTCGCGAGCCGCCGCTTGGTCGCCGGCCATCAGGTGCTGCGCGACCTCGCCGGCGAGGCACGCCGAGGAGACGATGATCCCCTCGTGGTACTTGGCGAGCAGCTCGCGGTCGACGCGAGGGCGCGAGTAGAAGCCCTCCGTGTACGCCAGCGACGAGAGCTTGACGAGGTTCCTGTATCCGACCGCGTCCCGCGCCAACAGAACGAGGTGGTAGTACGGCTTGGCGGTCGGAGTAGTCCGGCCGCGCGCGCGCCGGTCGCCGGGCGCGACATAGGCTTCCATCCCGATGATCGGCTTGATTCCGGCCGCGCGGGCGTGTTCCTGGAACTCCCACGCCGCGTGGAGGTTGCCGTGGTCCGTGATCGCCAGTGCGGGCTGCTCGAACTCTTGAGCCCGGCGGATCAGGTCATCGATCCGGTTGGCGCCGTCGAGGAGGGAGAACTCGGAATGACAGTGCAGGTGGACGAAGCCCATCTCATAAAATAGCGGTGGACGGGTGGACGGGTGGACGGGTGGACGGGTGGACGGGTGGACGGGTGGACGGGTGGACGGGT
>DASYSS010000086.1 GCA_036003045.1 Gemmatimonadaceae bacterium | reverse complement strand
GAAGCGGCACGGCGATCGGCGCGACGTTCGAGGATCTCGCGGCGCTCGTCGACGGCGTGTCGAAGCCGCTGCGCAAACGCGTCGCCGTGTGTCTCGACACTTGTCACGCGTATTCCGCGGGCTACGATCTCGTGAACGACTACGACGGCGTGATGGCGAAGCTGCAGGACACGCTTGGCATGCAGCGGCTGCGGGTGATGCACCTCAACGACTCGAAGACGCCGTTCGCGTCGCGGCGCGACCGCCACGAGCTGATCGGCGAAGGATCGCTCGGCGACCGTGCGTTTCGCGCCATCATGAACGACGAGCGCCTTTCGCTCATTCCAAAGGTGATCGAGACGCCGAAGGGTGCCGACCCTACGGCGACCGATGCCCACATGCTGTCACGGCTGCGAAGCTATCGGTCGACGCAGTAGCGGCACGCCCTTCGACGCTGGCCGAGCGACCCCGTTGCTAGTGCTTGAGGTATCGGAACAGGCTACCACTGTTGTTCACGATCACCGTGTCGCCGCTGATCGAGAGTTGGGTGTCCCCGCCCCCGTCCCAGAACATGCGAAACGCGTTGCCGTCCGGCGCGCAGGCACCGCTGAACCTGGTGTCGAACAGGCGCCGATCGACCGTCTTCAGCTCGCGATAGGAAGTCGAGATCACGAACGCGCCGCTCGATTGCAAGGTCAGCGCGCCGTTCACGATTTCCGTCGGTGGAAGCGCGGCGTCGCTCGCCGCCTGCGGCGCATACGGCAATCGATGTCCGTCCACGCTCAGGAGCGTGTACTCGCTCGCCGCCGCGCCGAACAGATTTGATTGGCCGGATTGCGTCGCCACAACGGGCGCTGGCGCCGGCGCGCTGCTCGCTCCGCCGCTCGCTCCGCCGCTCGCACAGCCGATGACCGAAATGCACGCGGCAGCTGCGATGCCCAGTTTCTGCCACATACGACCTCCGAGAGTAGAAATGTCATCCATTCATGTCATTTTCGGAGCGTTTCGAGCGTCCTCATTTCCCCGATTTGTGTCGGTGTGTCACCCGACACGGGTCGTGTGTTCCGCCGAGGATTCGCCCTCCCTCGTACCGCCGTAATGACGTGACGGCAAATGTGAAGGCCCTGTCCGCGATTCTTTGTGGCGGCCGTGTCGTTGGTGCTGACGATGTTTCCTTTACGACATATCGGTGAAACTTCCCAACCAAATCCGCCTGTAGTCTGTCCAATGGCGTTGACCGGACGGCCGGTACACCGGGGCAACCTCCACCAGCAGACTCGACATTCGGATGATTCGATTGGCGGTTGGCGTCACGCTCGTGCTTCTGGCGCAGTCCGAGGCGCACTCGCAGGAATACAGCAATCGCACGCCTCCCCCTCCCAGCGGAGCCCGTCGTCCGGTTCCACTGCCCACGGACTCCAGCGCGTTCGCGGTTCGCGCGGAAGCGCCGCCCGTCATCGACGGCAAGGACGACGACGTCGTGTGGCGCGCGGCGCCGCCGATCACGGCGTTCCAGCAGTGGCAGCCGACCGAAGGAAAAGAGCCCCGTTTCCGAACCGAAGCAAAGGTCGCCTACGACGCGGCGAATCTGTTCGTGTTCGTGCGCGCCTTCGATCCGCACCCGGACAGCATCATCAAGATCCTCGAGCGGCGCGATACGTACACGCCGTCGGACATGATTTGGCTGTTCATCGACTCGTATCACGACCGGCGGACCGGATTCGAGTTCGGGGTGAACGCCGCGGGCGTGAAGATCGATCAGGCGATCTACGACGACGGCAACGAAGACAGCGCATGGGACGGCGTCTGGGACGTCGCGACGCGAATCGACTCGCTCGGATGGACGGCGGAGTTCCGCATTCCGCTGTCCCAGCTGCGGTATGGCCGCGACAAGAGCCACACGTTCGGCTTCACGGTCGATCGCGACCTCTATCGCTTCAACGAGCGATACAGCTGGCCGATCTTTCGCCAATCGAAGACCGGCTTCGTCTCGCAATTCGGATCGCTCGCCGGCCTCGATGACCTCGAGGCGCCGCGCCGACTCGAGGCGATGCCGTACGTCGTGACGAAAAACGCCGCGCACATCACGGACAACCGCTACGGCACGAAATCGCAGGCAACCGTCGGTGGCGATCTCAAATATCGCGTCGCGTCGAACCTGACGCTCGATGCGACGATCAATCCGGATTTCGGGCAGGTCGAGGCCGACCCCGCGGTGCTCAATCTCTCGGCGTACGAATCGTTCTTCGACGAGCGCCGGCCGTTCTTCGTCGCCGGGCGAGGGTTGTTCCGTTTCGACGTGAACTGCAGCCAGGTGAACTGCAGCAGCGAGGGACTGTACTACAGCCGCCGCATCGGCCGTACGCCGCAACTGGCGGGCACGTACGGCGACACCGTCCCGCAGGCGCCGACGACGATCCTCGGCGCCGCCAAGCTACTGGGGCGATTCCCCAGCGGGCTCACCTTCGGCGTGCTCGACGCAACCACGGGCCGCGCGTCCAGCCAGGGCGATACGACGTACGAGCCGGCGACGAACTACGCCGTCGCGCGCGCGAAGCAGGATTTCCGGAACGGCAACAGCTCCATCGGCGGCATCCTCACCGCGGTGAACCGAGAGCTCGACCATTGGACCTCGCCGTTCCTGTCGTCGAGCGCGTACGCGGCGGCGCTGGACTTCCATCATCGGATGTTCGCGAACCGCTACGAGCTGAGCGCGACCTTCGACAAGAGCCGAGTCGACGGAAGCGCCGCACAGATCCTCGCGCTGCAAACCGACGCGGTGCACTACTACCAGCGGCCCGACGCGAGCCTGCCGCTCGACTCGAACCGCACGACGCTCGACGGCGACGCCGAAGAAGTGCATTTCGGCAAGGTCGCCGGACAGAATCTCATGTTCGAGACGTCGTACCTGCGCCGCTCCGCCGGGTTCGAGGTGAACGATCTGGGCTATCTGCGCCGCGCCGACCAACAGTCGTGGAACAACTGGTTCGGCTTCTTCGACCGGAAGCAGCGCACGTTCACGAATCGCATCCAGTGGAACAACAACTGGTGGCAGTATTGGACCACCGACGGCCTTCCGCTCGAGGCCGCGTACAACACGAACACCCACATCACGCTCCGCAACAACATGGGCGTGCACTTCGGCGGCACACTCGGCCAGCTCGGCACCACATACGACGACCGTTCCTCGCGCGGTGGCCCCGCGGTGCGACAGGACGGCTACCTCGCGCCGTGGATGTTCCTCAACGGTGACGACAAGAAGTCGATCGTCCCGTATTTCAACGCGAACTGGTTCGTGGGCTCCGGCGGACGGAGTCATTCATGGAACGCGGGCCCCGAGATCGACTACAAGGTGCACGGCCGTTTCAGCTCGGCGTTCTCGGTCAACTACGCGCGCAACAGGTCGGACAATCAGTGGTACGGCAACTTCACCGATTCGGTGAAGGCGACGCACTACACCTTCGCGCATCTCAACCAGACGACCACGTCGGCGACGATTCGGTTGAACTACACGTTCTCGCCGAACGTCTCGCTCCAGGCGTACACGCAGCCGTTCATCTCGAAGGGCACCTACTCGAACATCCGGCAACTATCGAGCACGCCGAGAGCCGCCGACTACGACGATCGGTACGCGGCGTACGGCGACACGTCGGTCACGAACAATCCGGGCGGCTTCAACTTCAAGGAGTTCCAGTCGAACCTCGTGTTCCGCTGGGAGTACCGGCCGGGATCGACGCTCTTTCTCGTCTGGAATGAGGGGCGCCAGGGATCGCTCCCGACGCAAGGCGCGCGGGACTTCTCCGGCGATGTCCAGGACTTGATGCGGTTGCATCCGGCGAACACGTTCTTGGTGAAGCTGTCCTACTGGCTGAATCGCTGAGCGACCGCGCCGCCTCCGAGATCATCGCGCCGGCCGAACGCCGGCGCGATTTCTTTCCGCGAGGCTCCTCATGTCGTTCAGACAACTCTGCAAGCCGCGCACGGCCGTGTTCGTCCTGGTCGTCGCCTCCGCCGCCGCGCCGTGTCTCGCGCTCTCGCAATCGATTCCTGGCGCCGTGATGGCGCAGCGAGAGCCGCACCACCATCTCGTCTACGAGGACTCGGTGATTCGGGTGCTGCGCGTGCGCGTTCCAGCTCACGACACGACGCTGCTGCACGAGCACGACCCCGACTATTTCTGGATTTCGCTCGGACCGAGCACGCTGGTCAACGTGCGGCCGGGCAACCCCGACGCCACGGTCGCGTCCGCCGACCTCGCGTTCCACTACAGTTTTGGAAAATTCGCTCACATCGCCCGCAATCCCGGCAATGCGCCGTTCGACAATATCACCGTCGAGCTGCTCGAACCGCAGACCGGCGTCCGCAACCTCTGCGAGGCGGCTGTCTCGGAAAAGCCGCTCGACTGCCACCAGTCGTCGACCGGCCAGAAGGCTCGTTTCTCCGGCGGGAGGGAACATCCCGCGTTCGTCACGGACGAGATCACGGTAAGCCTCCACGAAATCGACCCGGGCGGCACATTGCGGCCGAGCGCCGGCGCGAAGGGGGGGGCGGCTTGGGTGATCGCGCTCGATTCCGCGGACGCAAAACAGAAGCTCGTGGTGGGTGGCGGCCCGAGATGGGTGGGAGGGACCTTTCGCGCGGCAAAGGGCCAGGCGTGGGTGCTGAGCAACATGAGCGACGGAGTGATTCGGGTCATCAGCGTCGTCAGGAACTGAACGGCGAGCTGTAGTGCGGGTACCTTCCGTGTGATGTCGCGGCGATGTGCGAATCGCCGTGGCGAAATACGCGGGCGTGCCGATGGAGAAGGTCATGCTCACGGTTCAGAAATACGGCAACATGAGCGCGGCGACCGTCCCCGTGGCGCTCGTCGAAGCGCTCGAAGCGGGTCGTGTGACGCCAGGCTCGTTCTTGATGCCGGCTTCGGCGGCTGCCGACGGCCTCGAAGCCGGCGCTCGAGATGGTCAACGAGATTCGAGCGACGCAGGACCCGCACGGACGATCGGCCGCGGGACTCGCGCAGCCGGTCTGACGCAAACTATCCGCGCGGAGTCGGCGCGGGCGGAGCGACAAACCTCGACGATTTGCGCTCGTACGCATGGGCGAGCGCGAGCAACCGCGCGTCGCGTCCGGGCAGTCCGACGAAAGAAATGTTTCCGGCGGGCATACCATCCGCGCCCAGCCCAGTCGGCACCGACACCTCGGGCAGTCCCATCCAGTTTCCATAGCCGAGTGTCGTGCGAACGTCCGGCCAAGGATCCACGGCGCGCGGCGCGGGGAATGGCATCGTCGGATAGACCATCGCGTCGATCCGCTGCTCGCGGAACGTCGCCGCCAGTTGCGCGACGGCTGCCTCCCGCGATCGCGCGAATGACACGCCGGCCGGATCGCGCTCATACGGCTGATCGATGAGCCGAGCCATGTCCGCCCATTCTTTCGGCAGGACATCGTAAAAGGCGCGGTAGGGCGCGAGGCCGCGCTCGACGTCCGCTCGCGCGTCGCCGCCGTGCGTCTGGAAATATCTGTACAGCGCGTTCGCTGTCGCCGCCGGTGAGTCTGCGTTCGGCGTCACGTCGCTTCGATCCTTCGCCAGCCGCGCGAAGAGATCGCGGACGTTGGCGCGCGTTACGGTCGGCGCGCACGACTCGACTACCGCGCCCGCCGCTCGCAGATCCGCGACCGCCCGGTCGAACACAGCCAACGATTCGGCGCTCATCTGCGCGCGCGGCACGTGCGCGTCGACGAGGCCGAGTCGAGCACCGGACAGCGCGTCGTCGTCTAGTGCAGCGAGCGCGCCGCGCGTCCACGGCGCGGTGAGGGCCAATCCGTCGGACGCGTCGGGCCCGGCGATCGCGTCGAGCAGCAACGCGGCGTCGGCGACGTGCCGCGCGAGCGGGCCGTGCGTGTCGAGGTACGGCCATGTCGGTATGACGCCCGTCCGCGGCACGAGCCCGAACGTTGGCTTCATGCCGACGATCCCGCAGAATTGCGCCGGAATCCGATTCGACCCGCCGTCGTCGGTGCCGAGCGCCGCGAACGCGATGCCGCATGCGACCGAAACTGCCGACCCCGCGCTCGAACCGCCCGGAGTCTTCACGCCCGCGGGATCGTACGGATTGCGCACCTGTCCCGTGAGCGAGCTCGTGCCGTTGCCGTGATACGCGAAATCATCGGCGGCGGTCTTCCCGAGGACGATCGCGCCCGCGGCTCGCATTCGCGCCACTTCGATCGCATCGCTCGTGACAGCGCCCGGAAACAGCCGCGCCCACGCGGCGCTGGACCCGGTCGTGGGCAGGCCGTTCATGTCGTAGATCGCCTTCGCGAAGACAGGAACGCCGTCGAGCGGGCCGCGAAGGGAGCCGCTCCGGGCACGCGCGTCCGAAGCGCGTGCGTCGTCCAACGCCGTCGGCGACAGCTCATCGATCGCCCGCAGCCAGCCGTTCAGAGCGTTTGCCCGGTCGAGCGCCTGCTTCGTCACCTCGGCCGCGCTCCAATCGCGCCGCGCGCGGCCCGCCTGGTACTCGACGATTGTGCCGGCGAGAGGATCGGCGAGGCGCTCGGGCCATCGAACGAGCGGGATGGCGAGCAGCGCGCTCAGTTCGACGAGGGCCTCCCGACGGGTGGGTGACATCGGGCAAAAGATGGTGGACGGGTCGACAGCTGGACAGGTGGACGGTGGACGGTCGAACGCGTCGTAGGTGTCGATGTGCGGGCGACCGGCTGGCAGCGGGCGAAAAAAGTCTGCAGCTTATCGCCACCCTTTTCTCTGCCGATGAGCCGAAAAACCATCTCGTTCGTTGCCTGCGCGGCCGCACTTGCCTCGATGACGGCTCGCGCGCAGACCGCGCCCGTCACGCTGACGCGCCTTCAGTGCGGGACCAACGCCGCGCCGACCGACGTCGGCCAGCGGTTCTCCGACACCTATGCCTACAACGGTCTCATGGTGCAGCTGACGTTCAGTTGCTACCTGATCGGGCACGGCAAAGACTATTTGATCTGGGACACCGGCAACCCCGTTGGAACGACGGCGACGGCTCCCAAGACGACCCTCACCGACCTCCTCGCGCAACTCGAGGTGACGCCGGCGCAGGTCAAATACGTTGCGATCAGCCACTACCACGGCGATCACACTGGGCAAGCGAGACAATTTCCGCACGCGACGCTGTTGATCGGCAAAGGCGACTGGGACGTCGTCACCGATCCCAAGCCCGCCACGCCGATGGACGCCGCGATCTTCGCCCCGTGGACCACCGGCGGTGGGAAAGTCGAGCCGGTGGTTGGCGACAGGGATGTCTTCGGCGACGGGAGCGTAATCATGCTGAGTACGCCAGGCCACACGCCGGGGCATCACAGTCTGCTCGTGAAACTCAAGGAAACCGGCAACGTCCTCATCACCGGCGACCTTGCGCACTTCCGAGAGAATTACGAGGGGAACGGCGTACCGACGTTCAACACCGACCGCGCGCAGACGATCGCATCGCTCGATCGGTTCAAGAAGTTGGCGGCGAATCTGAGGGCGACGGTGATCATTCAGCACGACCAACGGGACGTGGAGAAGGTCAAGGGCACTCTTCGGTAAACGCACCCGCCGCGCTGGCGGCGTTCGCCGGCCGTGGCGTCTCGAGTCGTTTTGCTTCTGGCCGTCCGGCCTCCCCGTCTCGTAGATTTCCGCCGTGTCTGACCTCCAGTCCCAGCTCCAGTCGACGTTGAGTGGAGCCTACACGCTCGAGCGAGAGCTCGGCGGCGGCGGGATGTCACGCGTCTTCGTAGCCGACGAAATCCGGCTCGGACGCAAGGTCGTGGTCAAGGTACTGTCGCCCGAGCTCGCCGCCGGCATCAGCGCCGAACGATTCGAGCGCGAGATCCGGATGGCGGCGTCGCTCCAGCAGGCGAACATCGTTCCGGTGCTGGCGACGGGCGACACGAACGGCCTGCCGTATTACACGATGCCGTTCGTCGAAGGCGAATCGCTGCGGCGGCGGATGACGAAGCAGCCGCCGCTGTCGATGACGGACACTCTGCGCATCCTCGGCGACGTTGCCCGCGCGCTCCAGTACGCGCACGAACGCGGGATCGTCCACCGCGACATCAAGCCGGACAACGTTCTCCTGTCGGGCGGCACGGCGGTCGTCACCGATTTCGGCATCGCCAAGGCGTTGAGCGACTCGCGCACCGGCAGCCGCGAAAGCCAAGCGACGCTCACGCAGCTCGGCACCTCGATCGGAACGCCCGCCTATATGGCGCCGGAGCAGGCCGCCGGCGATCCGGACGTCGACCATCGCGCCGACATTTACGCGTTCGGTTGCATGGCGTTCGAGTTGCTCGCCGGCGAGCCGCCGTTTCACGGCCGCACACCTGCCCGAGTCCTCGCGGCCCACATGGGCGAGCCTCCGCGACCGGTCGCCGAATTGCGACCCGAGGCTCCGGCGGCGCTCAGCGACCTGGTGATGCGGTGCCTGGCGAAGGACGCCAAGGACCGCCCGCAGAGCGCCTCCGACATCATCGCCACGCTCAATGGCGTGACGAGCGGCAGCGGGATGCAGGCGATGCCGTCGGTGCTCATGAACGGTCCGGCCGCCTTTCGACGCGCGCTGCTCATGTATGTGGTGGCGGTGGTCGCGGTGGCGGCGATCGCGAAAGCGGCGACGGTCACGATCGGACTGCCGACGTGGGTGCTCCCCGGCGCGCTGGTCATCATGGCGCTCGGCCTGCCGGTGATCCTGTTCACGGGCTACGTACAATCGGTGGCACGGCGCGCCATCACCGCGACTCCGTCACTCACGCCGGGCGGCGGACCAGTGCCGCACGGTACGATGGCCACGATCGCGCTCAAGGCGAGCCCGCACGTGTCGTGGAAGCGCACGACGCGAGGAGGCATCTACGCCGTCGTCGCATTCGTCGCGCTCATTATCGCGTTCATGGTGATGCGCGCATTCGGCGTCGGTCCGGTCGGTTCCCTGTTCGCCGCCGGAAAGCTCAACCAGCGCGACGTGGTGCTCGTTTCCGATTTCGGCGTGAGCCGCGCCGACTCGAGCGTCGGGAGCGTCGTCGCCGAAGGAGTGCGCGCGAATCTGGCCGAATCGCCATCGATCAAGCTGTTCAATCCGGCCAACGTCGCCGCCGCGCTGAAGCGGATGCAGTTGCCGCCGACGTCGAAGCTCGACGTCGCGCTCGCGCGACAGCTGGCGCAGCGCGAGGGGGTCAAGGCGATCGTGACCGGCGACGTCACCGGTCTGGGCGGCGGATTCGTCATTGCGCTGCGGCTCGTCGCGTCCGATTCCGGCACCGTGCTCGCCTCGTTTCAGACGACGGTCGACGGCCCGAGCAAGCTGGTGAACGGTGTCGACGACGTTACGCGCAGGCTGCGCGGCAAGATCGGCGAGTCGCTCAAGAGCGTGCAAGCGAGTCCGTCTCTGGAGCAAGTGACGACGTCGTCGTTCGACGCGCTCAAAGCGTATACCGAGGGCAATCGGGCGTTCGACATCGAGCACGATTTCACCAAGGCGATTCCGCTGCTTCGCCGCGCCGTCACGATTGATACCGGGTTTGCAACCGCGTGGCGCAAGCTCGGTACGGCGATGTCCAACAACTTCTATCCGGCGTCGGCTGTGGACTCCGCCATCACCAAGGCGTACCAGCTGCGCGCGCGGTTGTCGGACAACGAACGATATCTGACCGAGGCATACTACTTCCAACGCGGTCCCGGCCACGATCGACAACGAGCCATCGCCGCGTACCAGGCGCTGATCGATCGGGGCGACACCGCCTACGCGGCGAACAATCTCGGCGTGGCGCTCGTATCGATGCGCGAATTCGCGAAGGCGGAATCCCTCTTCCGGCTGTCGACACGCATCAGCCCGGACAACTCGATTCCGCTGCCGAACCTGGTCAACATGGCGATTGACCAAGGCAAAGCCGCACTGCTGGATTCCTTGGTCGCACAGGAAGCGAAACGGATTTCGAACAGCGGGGCGTACGCGTACGGCCTGTACCTCGTGGCCTACAGTGCTGGTCAATACGAGCGCGCGGGCCACATTCTGGACAGCGTCAACGCCGCGTCGCGCTCCGTTGACGTGCGGGCCAGCGCGACCTACCTCTCCTCAGAGCTGCTGGCGGTGAACGGCCGACTGAGTGAGGCCGAACGACGCTATCACGAATCCGCGGCTCTCTCCGCGCAATCGGGAAGCGCTACCATGCCGATCTCCGACTCGATCACCATGGCGGCGTACGACTCCTGGCTCAGGAATCAGCCGCAGCGGGCCGCGGCGCGCCTCGACGCGGCCCTCGCCGCGCGTCCGCTCGCCAGTTACGCCGAGAGCGATCGCCCGTACACGTCGCTTGCCATCAACTACGCCGTTGCGGGCAGGCCCGATCGCGCGCGGGCCATTCTCGCCCAGCTCGCACAGATCAAGGACACGGCGCTTCTCCGAAGCACGCAGCCCGCCATTCACGCCGCGTTAGGCGAGATCGCGCTGGCAGAAAAGCGCTACGCCGACGCGATTCGCGAGTTTCAGCGGGCCGACACGGCCTCGGACGGTCATCCCGCGACCGAAAACCCGGTGACCGTTCATTTCAACCTCGGCCGCGCGTACGACCTGGCGAACAAGCCCGATTCGGCGATCGCCGAGCTGGAGACTTTCCTGCGCGTTCCGTACGACGGCCGTTACGACGACGACTGGGTCGGCCTTGCCGGCGCGCACAAGCGACTCGGCGAGTTGTACGACGCGAAAGGCGACCGCGAGAAAGCGATCTCGCATCTTTCCAAGTTCGTCGAGTTGTGGAAGAACGCCGATCCCGAACTGCAGCCGTCGGTCGCCGATGCGAAGCGGCGGCTCGCCAAGCTTCAGGCGGGCGGAAAGAGCTAGTGACCTCTCGACTACACGAGGATCTCATGATTCGCGTCGCACTCGTCGCCGTGCTGTGCGCCACGGCGGTTCACGCCCAGGATCGGACGATGCCGCCCGAAGCCGAGCGACAGCTCGCCCGCTCGATCCACAAAGAGATGATCGAGATCAAGTCGGGCTACACGACGGGCGCGACGACGCCGGTCGCCGAAGCGGTGGCCAAGCGTCTCAAAGCGGCCGGCTTTCCGGCGGCCGACATCTTCGTCGGCGGCGCGAGTCCGAACAAAGCGAATCTCGTCGTGCGATTTCGCGGAACCGGGCGTCGAAAGCCGATTCTGCTCCTCGCGCACACCGACGTCGTCGAAGCGAAGCGCGAAGACTGGACGATGGATCCGTTCGTGCTCACCGAAAAGGACGGCTACTTCTATGGCCGCGGCGTCGGCGACGACAAGGCGCAGGCCGCGGTGTGGATCGCGAATCTCATTCGCTACAAGCGCGAAGGGTTCAAGCCCGACCGTGACATCATCGTCGCGCTGACCGCCGATGAAGAGGGCGGCGGACCCTACAACGGCGTCCAATGGCTGCTCAAGAACAAGCGCGACTTGATCGATGCCGAGTTGTGCCTGAACGAGGGAGGCTGGGGCGAGGCCGTCGCGGGCACGCGCGTGGCGAACGATCTGCAGGTGAGCGAGAAGTACGTGGTCAATTATCGGCTCGAGGTGCACAACAAGGGTGGACACAGCTCGCTGCCCGTCGCCGACAACGCGATCTATCACCTCGCCGGCGCCCTCGATCGTCTCTCGAAATTCGGATTCCCGCTCAAGACCAACGAGGTGACGCGCGAATACTTCCGCGCGCTGTCGACCATCGAGAAGGGACCGATTCGCACCGATCTCGCCGCTGTGGCCAAAGGAGACGCAGCCGCGATGCCGCGTGTCGCCGCCGCATCCACCGCGTGGAACGCCACGCTCCGCACGACATGCGTCGCGACGCAGCTCGAGGGCGGCCACGCCAAGAATGCGCTGCCGCAGCTCGCCGCGGCGAACGTCAACTGCCGTGTGCAGCCCGACGATTCGATCGGCTACGTGACGGCGACCCTCAAGCGCATCATCGGCGATACCGCCGTTTCGCTCACGATCGACGGCACGCCGATCCACGGGCCGGCGTCGCCGATGCGGCAGGATCTCTTGGCCGCCGTCTCCGGCGTGACGACGCAACTTTGGCCGGGCGTCCAGACCGTTCCGATGATGGTCATGGGAGCCACCGACGGCGCGTATTTGCGCTCGGCCGGCATTCCGACGTACGGAATTCAGGGATTCTTCTACGACCGCGACGACATTCGCTTCCACGGCCGCGACGAGCGGCTCAAAGTGGAGTCGTTCTATCAAGGACAGACGTTCCTGTACGAATTGGTGAAACGGATGACTGGAGGGCCATCCGTTTAGAACTGCCCAACGGCGCTGACTGCCCAACGGCGCCGACTTCCAAACGACGCGAACTCCCCAACGACGCGAACTCCCCAACGACGCCAACTTCCCAACCACGCCGACTTCCCGACGACGCCAACGTCGCAAACTTGCCTCGAGATCCGGTGGCGTGGGAACGGTGTTGCTCGGATGGCAACGGTGATGCACCCTGGCGTCGGGCGACCCATGCTACGGCATGGGCGATCATCGAAACTTGAACGTCTTGGAGGCGGCCAGGCTCGTTGCCGACGAGATCAATCGTTTGCTCGACTCGACGCCTCGGGTCCTCCACGCCGAGCGCCTACGGGGATCGTCGCAGGCAATCTCGGCGAACATCAGCGAGGCGTTCGGCCGCGGGAAAGAAGGCGGCCGCGATCATTGGCTACGCGTGGCGCGGAGTGAGTCCGAGAAGACGATTCGGCACCTCCGGGCCAACTACGCGGCTGGGAGGATCAGGCGAAATCCTTTTTGGCCGCTGCGCGATCGCTTGGTCACCATCAGCAAGATGCTGAGCTCCCTACTCCGTACGTGACATCCAGAGGCCGCTACGCAGTTACCGTCGTTGGGACGTTGGCGCTCTTGGGACGGTGGCGGTGTTGGGGAGTTCGCGCTCTTTGGAAGTCAGCGCCGTTGGGAAGTTGGCGTCGTTGATTGCGCGCACACGCGATTCCCTCCCAATTTTGATCGTCTCAACCGCGCACGCCTTTGACTCGACGTCTCTTCCTCATCTACGCAGTCGCCGCACTCTCTTTCACGAGTGCTCGGGTGGCCGTCGCACTCCCCGGTCCGCGCTCATTCGCCGCGCATGCCGCCGGCGACTCGACGATCACGCTGCTCGGCTATCACACCAAGGCACCAGCCGGATGGTCGGTTCGTCCGCCTGCGTCGTCCTCCAGACTGGCGCAGTTCGTCGTGCAGGGTGCGGATGCGGCGAGCGACGCCGAGGTCGTCGTGTTTTTCTTCGGCACGTCGCAGGGCGGAAACGTCGAGGCAAACCTCGGCCGCTGGCGCAGCCAATTCTCGACGCCCGATGGATCCGCCGTCCCGGAGACGGTCACCCGCGATTCGTCCGGAACGTTTCCCGTGACGACGGCCGAGTTTCGCGGCACCTACCGGCGAGGAGTCGGCGCGGGTTCGGCGGACTCGGTGCGGACCGGCCAGACGCTCATCGCCGCGATCGTAGAAACGCCTCGCGGAA
The DNA here is from genome assembly GCA_036003045.1 of Gemmatimonadaceae bacterium. NCBI lineage: Bacteria > Pseudomonadati > Gemmatimonadota > Gemmatimonadia > Gemmatimonadales > Gemmatimonadaceae > Gemmatimonadaceae bacterium. The sequence continues at coordinate 30,078 of DASYSS010000086.1, read as the reverse complement.
CGCTGTTCATCCAGATGTTCGGCCCGTCAGCGACGGTCGCCGTCCACCGCGCCGAGTACGCGAGGTTCGTCAAGGAGCTCAAGTAGCGGTATCGTGGGAGGCAGTAATGCGGCGTCGAATCATCTACGACCCCGGTGAGCCCGTTGTGCTCCGCGAGTACCCCGTGGAGGCGCTCGCGGTTCTCGACCAATCGATACTCGAGTCGGCGGACATCCCTTCGATGATTCGCTACGACCGGGCCGGCGAGATCACGCAGCGGACGCATCTCCTCGTCCGTCGCGAGCATTTGAAGGAAGCGCAAGAAGTGCTCAGCGCTCCGGTTTCGCCGGTCGACGAGGATGCCGCGGAGGATTTCGACAAATGAGCGCTGGACCGAAGCGTTCGACACGTGTCGCCGTCACGCTGACACTCGCCTTCGTCGCCGCCGCACCGCGACTTCACGCACAATCCTCGACCGACCCACGCTTCGACGCGGTCGCGACCCTCGCCGAGGCGAAGATGAAGGAGTTCGGCGTGCCCGGCGTCGCACTCGGCATCATCTCGAACGGGGTCGTGACGACGCGCGGACTCGGCGTGACCAATGTCGAAGATCCGCTCCCCGTCACGCCGCACACGGTTTTTCCCATCGCCTCGATCTCGAAGACCTTCGCGGCGACGGCGATCATGCGGCTCGTCGAGCAGGGCAAGGTCGACCTTCGCGCGCCGGTTCGGACTTACCTGCCCGACTTCCGCGTGCGCGACTCCGCCGCGAGCCGGCAGGTCACGGTCTGGCACCTGCTCACGCATCTCGGCGGTTGGGAAGGACAAGTCGCCGGTCCCGATCGCGGCACGGAGACACTCAAGGATTTCGTCGAATCGCCGACGGTGACGGACCTGATGCAGGTCGCGCCGCCTGGCGCGGCATGGAGCTACAACAACGCAGGGTTCAGCATCGCTGGGCGAGTCATCGAGGTCGTCACCGGCCAACCGATCAACCGCGCGATTCACGATCTCGTCTTCCAGCCGCTCGGACTGGAGCACGCGGGCACGACCGCCGGCGAATTCATCGTGCAGCGGTTCGCGGCCGGACATTTCACGCGGAACGGAACCCCGACCCTGCAACGGCCGTTCGTACCGTCGTCGAGCGTCACGGCCGGCGGCGTCGGTCTGTGCATCACCGACATGATGACGTATGCTCGGTTTCACATGGGCGACGGCACCGCGCAGAACGGCGAGCGTGTCTTGAAGCGCGAGTCGCTCGAGCTCATGCGCGCGCCACAGCTGCGGAAGCAGAGCACCGACGACGACATCGGGATCGCCTGGCACCTCCGGCGCATGGGCGACATCCGCACGGCGTCCCATGGCGGCACGCTCGCCGGGCATATTCTCCTCCTGGAGATCGTCCCCGAGCGCAACTTCGCCATCTCCATCCTCACGAACTCGAACGTCGGCTGGCGGCTCATCCAAGACGTCGAGCGCGAGGCGCTCAAAGCGTACCTCGGCGCGACGTACGCGCGGAATCAGGCGATCGCCCACCGCGGGTTGGTGGAGACGCTGCCGAACGTGGAACCGCTCGCGCAGCAGCCCAATCCGGCGCCGTACATCGGGACGTACGCGCGGCCGACCAACACCGTGATCGTGCGCGCGGATGACAAGCAACTCATCGTCCAGGAGAAACAGAACAGCGGCCGCCTCGGCGCCGATATGCCGATCGCGTTCTTCGGTCCGGATCGCGCCGTCGTCACCGACGGAACGGAGCGCGGCCAGTCGATCGAGTTCGTGCGCGGCGCGAAGGGAGAGGTGCGCTGGATCCGCGTCGTCGGACGCGTCGCGGTGCGCATGCCGTGAGGTGAAGGCCACGCGCTCGAAACCGATCCGATGCTGGGAACGTAGGTCCGGATAGAGAGAGTGACCATTCGGGAAGAGCTGATCGACTGGAGCAAGGCATGAACAATGAGACGGCGTACATCGCCATCATGTCCGTCATTGGCGTCGTTGCCTTCGGGACGACGCTCAAATTCGTCCTGCGTTTGATCGAGCTCAGGCACGAGCGGCTGACCCGCAATCCGCCCGGCGCCCTGGTCGATCTCACCGCCCGCCTCGATCGAATCGAGAACGCGGTCGAGACGACCGCGCTCGAAGTGGAGCGAATCTCGGAAGCGAACCGTTTCATGGCGAAGTTGCTCGCCGAGCGAAACGCTGCTCCCGGCGCCGTGCCGTCGCCCGCCAAATCCGAGCGCGTGATCACGCCGCACTGAGCTCGCGGAACCTTCCCTCGAGTTCCATGAAGATGGTCTAGCGACCGAGCTGCTCCGCGCGCGCCACCGAGCGGTGCATGGCCAACGTCTTGCCCATTAAGGAATCAAGAACATGGGAGGACGCCATGAAACTCACGCGCCGAGTACGCTTCGCGACGCTACTGACCGTGGCTCCGCTGGTCCCGGCAGCTCTGCTGTGGTCGCACCATCGGGCCGAACAGGCCGCGATGCGGATCGAGGTCAGTCTCTCCGATCGCGAGCTGAAGGTGATTCAGGACGGAGAGGTCGTGCACAAATACGGGGTCGCCGTCGGCCGCCCCAGTCATCCGACGCCGACCGGACATTTTCGGACCGGCGACATCGATTGGAATCCGCAGTGGGTCCCGCCGCCAACCGGGTGGGCGCGCAATAAGCACTACGAAGCGCCCGGCGCGCCGAGCAACCCGATGCAAGGCGTGAAGATCTACTTCGAGGCGCCGTACTACTTCATCCACGGCACGAACGACCCCGAGTCGATCGGCGAGGCAGCGTCGCACGGCTGTATTCGCATGGCCCCTGACGACGCGATCAGCCTCGCTCATCAAATCGAGGACGCCGGCGGAAGTGTATCGATGGTGATCTACGATTGATCGTGCGGCTCGGCCTCATGACTGAGGCGGCCGCCGCGAGGCACTGAGTCCGCCCCGCGAGCGTTGGTCTGACGTCGGATATCCGACGTCAGGCCTCCGATTTCGAGCCCAGGATCTGGCTCCCCTAGCGAAGACAGACGCCCGAATGGCCGCGATCCCGCGCCGTTCGGGCGTCTGTTTTCGCTATTGCGAAACTTTCCGCCCCGCCCTAACGTCGTATGGGTAACCCATAGGACCCCCGGATGCCCGACAAGCTCGACGTCAAGCAGGGCACGCTCGCCCTCATGATCCTCAAAACTCTCGAGTCCCTCGGCGCGCTCCACGGTTACGGCATCGCGCGCCGAATCGAAGAGACGAGCGGGCATCGGCTCTCGCTCAACTACGGCACGCTCTACCCCGCCCTGCTCAAGCTCGAGCAGGAGGGCGCCATCGTCGCCGAGTGGCGCCAATCCGAAAACAATCGCCGCGCGAAGTTCTATTCGCTGACGGCAGCCGGACGGAAGCAGCTGGCTCGCGAGACGCGCGACTGGCATGAGACCGCTGAACTGATCGCCGCTTTTCTCACGCCGCGCCGCGGCAGGGAGGCCTGATGGCCGTCGTCGGATGGATTCGTGTCGCGCTCGCTCGCGTCGCTGGATTCTTCAGCGGCTCGCGCCGCGACGACGATCTCCAGGAAGAGCTGCGCGCGCACGTCGAGATGGCGACCGCCGAGAACATTCGACGAGGGATGGATGCCGACGCCGCGCGCCGCGCGGCGATGTTGGAATCGGGCGGCGTCACGCAGGCCGCCGAAGCCGTGCGCGATCGTCGCGGTCTCCCGTGGCTGGACGGCATCGTCGCCGACGTGAAGTACGCCGCGCGGTCGCTTCGCCACAGCCGGGCCTTCACGTCCGTCGTGATCATCACGCTCGCTCTCGGGATCGGCGCGAACACCGCGATCTTCAGCGTCGTCCGCGCCGTGCTCCTCAAGCCTCTGCCGCATCGCGACGGCGACCGGCTGGTCTACCTCCGGCAGTCGATGGACGGGCCGGGCGGCGAGAACCTCAACTTTTCCGTTCCCGAGGTCACGGATTTTCGCGGCGGGGTGAAATCGCTCGGCGGCATCGCTGAATACTCGACGTGGACGATCACGATGCGCGGCGACCGCGAAGCGGAGCGAGTGAACGTCGGCCTCGTGACGGGAAACTACTTCGAGGTGATGGGTCTTTCGCCGATTCTCGGCAGAGTCACGCGTCCGAGTGACGACGGTCCGGGCGTACCAGCGGTGATGGTGCTGACGCACGAGTTCTGGATGAAGCGCTTCGGTGGCGACACGAGCATCGTCGGTAAGCAAATCAAGACCGAAACCGGATCGGCAACGGTGATCGGCGTGCTACAGCCGGCGCCGACCTTCCCCACCCGGATGGACGCGCTCATGAACATGGTGGTGAGCAAACACCACTTGAGCGCCCAGATGGTGCAAGGGCGCACGCACCGTATGACGGAGGTCGTCGCCCGGCTCGCGTCCGGCTCGAGCCTCGAGCAGGCGCGTACCGAAGTGAATGCCGTTTACGCGCGCATGCAGGGCGACCACAAGGACTCGTACGATCCGAACTCGCATTATCGCGTCGCCGTGATCCCGTTCAAGGTGGCACTCGGCGAACGAGCGCGCCTGACGCTGTGGCTCCTCATGGCGGCGGCCGCGTTCGTGCTCATCATCTCGGCCGCGAACGTGGTGAATCTCACGCTGATGCGGGGCGTTCGCCGCGAGCAGGAGCTCGTCGTGCGCGCCGCGCTCGGCGCCGGCGTCCTGCGCTTGCGACGGCTGATGGTCGTCGAGAATCTGCTGCTTACCCTCACGGGGGCCGCGCTTGGCGTCGTATTCGCCGTCGGCGGCGTGCGCCTCCTGACATCGCTCGCACAGCGCTACTCGACGCGCTCGAATGAAATCCGATTGGACTTCGCCGTCCTCGGCTTTGCCCTCGCGCTTTCCACGGGGGTGGCGCTGCTTCTCTCCTTCGTCGCCTCGCTGCCCAAGGAAGGCACGTTCGGCTCCTGGATCGCGGCGGGAGCTCGGCGCACGACGGGAGGAGTACGGCGTCAGCGACTGCAGCGCGGACTGGTCGTCGCGCAAATCGCGGTGTCGGTCGTGCTGCTCGCCGGTGCCGGCCTTCTCACGCGCACGATGGTCCAGCTGTCCGAAGTGAACACCGGTCTCAAGACGGAACAGGTGCTCGCCATTCCGGCGCAACTGCTTTCGCTTGGCGACGGCGATTTCTCGCGCGTCATGCAAGGCGACGCCGCGGCCAAGGAAGGTTACGACCGCATCTCTCGCGAGATCCGCGCGCTGCCGGGCGTTGTCGCGGTCGGCGTGGGCTCGACGATTCCGCTGCGCGGCGGAGATGTCGGTTTCGAGGTGAAGGCAGAAGGCAAGGTTCTCGCGGTCGGCGAAGCGGTCCCGCGCGCCGAGGTTCGCACGGCGGACCCTGAGTACTTCCACGCCGCCGGCATTCCCTTGTTGAAGGGACGTTCGTTCGCGGCAACCGACAGACGCGGCGCCGGCAGCGTGGTCGTCATCAACCAGGCGCTCGCCGACAAGCTGTTCCGCGGCCAGGATCCGGTGGGCAAGCGCGTCGCCTGGACCGGCGACGTGCTTCGCTTCACCCCATTCAGCGGCGATTGGCGCACGATCGTCGGCGTTGTCGGCAATACGCGTGACGGTGGCCTCGACGCCGAGTATCCGCCGGCCATGTACATGCCGTTCGCGCAGGAACTGGCCATCGGCGGCGGCATCGTGGTTCGAGCGGACAGCAACATCGCCGCGCTGACCGCGGCGGCGACGCGCATCGTCCGGGCAATCGCGCCGACCGTGCCGCTCGGCCAGGTGATGACCATCGCGGAGATCAAGTCGCAGGCGCTGTCACCGCGCCGGCTCAACGCGGCGCTGGTGTCGTCGTTTGGAATGCTCGCCGTGATCATCGCGGCCGTCGGGATCGCCGGTGTGCTCGCGTTCTCGGTCAGCGCGCGCACCAACGAGATCGGCGTTCGGATGAGCCTCGGCGCCGATTCCGGACGAGTGCAGCGCATGATTCTCGGCGAGGGTGGCGTGTTGCTCGTGAGCGGATTGGTGCTCGGCGTGGTCGGGGCGTTCTTCGGCGCGGGCGTCATGCGCGGACTGTTGTTCGGCGTAGCGCCTCACGATCCCGCGACCTTTGCCGGGGTGGCCTTGCTGATGTCGCTCATCGGCGTCGTCGCTTGCTGGATACCAGCTCTCCGCGCGGCGCGAATCGACCCCGCGATCGCCATGCGCGCCTAGACTTGAACGAGTCTGCATGCCCCTACTCTTCTCCTATGGAACGCTGCGCCAGGACGCGGTGCAGCTCTCTACGTTCGGTCGCCTGTTGGACGGCTTCCCTGACGACTTGGTCGGCTTCGAGCAGTCGATCTTCGAAGTCACTGATCCGAAATTCGTATCGACGAGCGGACGCGCGCGTCACGCCATCGTCACCTTCACCGGGCAAACCGAACATCGAGTTGCCGGCACGGCGTTCGAGGTGACGGACGACGAATTGGCGAAGGCCGACGCCTACGAACCGGCCGGCTACATTCGCATGCTCGCGCAGCTCGCGTCGGGCCGGCAGGCGTGGGTGTACGCCAAGGGGTCATGATCGGCGATTGAGGGCGACCTGGCACTTTGGCCGGGCCGGTGGGTACCCCCGCAATGCGAGCGCACTGGCCCTACTTACAGGCGTACTTCGTTCGCGGCGCTACGTGCTGGGTCGCGGCTCGCGCCGTGGCGGCCATCGTCGCGTTGTTCGCCAGCCTCCCTGCGCTGCCGGTGTCGACGGCCGCCGCGCTCGAGGCGGTGATCGTGAGCGTCGCCCTGGGCGTCGTCGACACGCTCCGCCGGCGTGAGATGGCGCTGATTGGGAATCTCGCAATTCACCCGGTGGTGTTCATCGGCGCGCTGGCGATGCCCGCCGCGGTCGGCGAGTTGAGCCTGCGGGCGATCGAGAGCGGCCTGCGATGACGTCTGTCCTCACCGCCGATTGCGTCGGGAAGTCGTTCGACGGCCGCCGCGTGCTGACGTCTGCGAGCTTGCGCGCCGTGGCCGGAGAGCTGCGCGTGATGCTCGGACGCAACGGCGTGGGGAAATCGACGCTGATCAAGATCGCCGCGGGACGCATCGCGCCCGACAGCGGCGTGGTGCATTGCGACGGACGCGTGCATCCGCGCGCCTCGCTGCGCCGGTTGGCGCTGCGAGGCGTGTTCTATTTGCCGGACCACGACCTGCTCTCGAATGCGTTCACCATTCGACGGCAACTCGAGATGATCCGGCGCCGGTTCGATGGCGGCGACGTGACTGCCGCCGTTGCGCGCATGGGCGTCCCCGGCGTACTCGACCGGCGTCCATTTCAGCTTTCCGGCGGAGAGTTGCGCCGCACCGAGATCGCGGCGGCGCTCGTACGCCGGCCCACGTGTCTCCTCGCCGACGAGCCGCTTCGCGGCATTCCACCGAAGGACGCCGAGGCGATCGTCGGTGTTCTGTCTGAGATGGCCGCGGATGGGGCGGCCGTCGTCATTACGGGGCACGAAGTATCCGCTCTCCTCGACGCGGCGGACCATGTCACCTGGTGCACGAGCGGAACGACATATGAGCTCGGTCCGCCGGCCATCGCGACGAAGCACGAGCAGTTTCGGCGGGACTATCTCGGCACGTGGTACCGGGCGAGCGGCTTATAATCCATACCGACCGACCGATATCCCGGGACTGTGATGACGAAAGCAAACGATTCCCCGAACGCGATCGTCGCGGAGATGCAGCTGTACTACTCGCGGCGAGCCGAGTGGTACGACTCGTCGATGGGCTACGACGATCCGGCGGTTGTCGCGGCGCTCGAGCCGGTCATCGAAGCGCTTCGTCAGGAGATGTATGGGCGAGCAGTGCTCGAAATCGCGTGCGGTCCCGGATTCTGGACCGAACGGGTGGCTCAGTCGGCGGCGACGATCGTCGCGTCGGATTACAACGACTCGGTGCTCGCCGTCGCGCGCGCCAAGGAGATCGACGCATCGCGCGTGTCGTTCGTTCGTGCCGACGCGTACGACCTCTCGTCGATTGGCGGAGAGTTCGACGGCGCGTTCGCGGTCGACTTCTTCGCCCACGTGCCGGCGTCGCGTGTCGCGGCGTTTCTCGAGGGATTGCATCGCCAGCTTCGTTCCGGCGCCCGGATCGCGTTTTGCGATCAGACTCCGTGGCCCGGGTCGGTAACCGCGCTTCGGGACGCAGAAGGCAATCATCTTCAGGAGCGCGCGCTGTCGGACGGCTCGCGGTACCGTGTCGTCAAGCATTTCTTCTCCGACGACGAGTTTCGCGCGACGTTCGCTCCATATTGCGGCGCCGTCGATATCCGACGCTTCCCGGAGCAGCGGCGCGTCCTCGTCTCATATTCGCTGAGCTGAACGCCGAATGGCCGCCGCCGTTCCGCTCGAAATTCGCACGCAGCGTTTGTACCTCCGACCTTGGCGTGCCGCGGACGCCGAGGCGCTGCACCCGATTCTCGTCGCCAACTACGAGCACCTCGCCCCGTGGATTCCGCCGCGCGTCGCGACGCCCTCGGTCGTTCCGCTGCTCGCCGATCGACTCGCGGCGTTCGGCACCGAGTTCGAGACCGATCGCGAGTGGCGGTTCGCCATGCTGACGAGCGACGAACGAACGCTGCTTGGCGAAATCGACCTCTTCCCTCGCTCGGCCGCTGGGCGCGTCGCGTTCGCCGACGCCGACCGCGCCGAGATCGGCTATTGGCTTCGCGCCGACGAAACGGGGCGCGGCCTCGCGACCGAGGCGGTGCGCGCGATCATCGACGTCGCGCGACGAACCGGGCGGTTCGCCCACCTCGAGATCCGGTGTGACGCTCGAAACGAGCCGAGCGCCGCCGTTCCCAAACGGCTGGGCTTCTCGCTCGCGACGACGATCGACGAGCCGTCCAAAAGCGCGGAGGGCGCCGCCGTCCAGCTGCAGGTCTGGACGCTGGACACACGCTGAGGCCAATGGCGACAGCGAGGACGTCGAATCTCGCGACGCGAGCGTTGCTCTCGCTCGTCCTGCTGGCGGCCGTGATGGGGCTGCTCGTCTTCGGACTCGCCGGGACCATTCGCTATTGGCAGGGCTGGTTGTATCTCGCCGTCTTTTTCACCGTGTCGCTGCTCACGACGCTCGACTTGATGCGGCGCGACCCCGCCCTGCTCGAGCGTCGCATGCGCGGCGGACCGACTGCGGAAACACGCCCGGCGCAGAAGCTCGTGATGCTTGGCGCCTCGCTCGGATTCATTGCGCTGCTCGTCATTCCGGCGCTCGACCACCGTTTTCAGTGGTCCACCGTCTCGACGGCGATCGTTCTCATCGGCGACGCGCTCGTGGTGATCGGCTTCTATTTCATTTTTCGCGTCCACCGCGAGAACACGTTCACCTCGGCGACCATCGAGATCGCGGAGAATCAGACGGTCGTTTCGACCGGGCCATACGCGATCGTTCGACACCCGATGTACGCGAGCGCGTTGCTGTACGTGATCGGAACACCGCTTGCCCTCGGGTCGTGGTGGGGCCTGATGGGCGTCGTGGTGATGCTGCCGTTCTTGATCTGGCGGTTGTTCGACGAGGAGCGAATGCTGGTCGCGAATCTCGCCGGCTACGCGGACTACAAGGCGAAAGTACCGTTTCGGTTGATACCGCACGTCTGGTAACGGCGCGGCCGGCGGCGATTCGAGGATTTTACCCAACCCTCGGCCTCCCTGCACTGTCTATCCCGGCGTGGTCCTACCTCAATCCACCCCGAGAATGGACTCCAGTCGCTACGCCCTCCGCTCTCTTCGCCGCCAGCCCGGCTTCACCGCCCTCGCGCTCGTCACGCTCGCCCTCGGCATCGGCGCGACGACCACCGCGTTCGCGGTGCTCGACACCGTCCTGATTCGCCCGCTGCCCTACGCGAATCCGGATCGATTGGTCTTTCTTCGCGAGAAGACCCGCAGCGGCGCGCTTCAGGCGGCGTCGTACCCCAACTTTGCCGATTGGCGGAATCGCGGCCATTCGTTCAGCGGGCTCGCTTCGGCGCAGTTCGTCCAAGCGCGAACCGTCACCGTGGGGTCGAACGTCAGCCGCGTGACGACGATGGGCGTTTCGCGCGGGTTCTTCTCTGTGCTGGGCGCCCCGCCCGCCGTCGGCCGAGAGTTCACGGCCGACGAAAATCGCGAGGGCGGCCCTCCTGTCGTCATGGTCTCGTACGACTTCTGGCAAACGCAAATGAGCGGGCGCCGGCCTTTGGGCACAATTCAGGTCGGCGACACGCCGGTCCCCGTCATCGGTGTCGCTCGCGCGGGCTTCAAGTTCATCGACGACGCCGACGTGTACTGGCCGCACGAGCAGGAGCCCGGCACCTGTCGCACGTGCCGCAACTATCGAGTCGTCGCCCGCTTGGCACCCGGCGCGACCGAGATGGCCGCGCGCGCCGAGATGACCGCGCTGTCCCGATCATTACTCTCGACGTATGGCATCGAGACGTCGGCCGTCGACGCGGATCTGTCGCCGCTGCACGACTACGTGGTCGGCCGGTATCGCGTGACGTTCACCGTGGTGCTCGCCGCTGCCGCGCTCGTGCTGCTCGTCGCTTGCACGAACTTGGTGAGCGCGCAGTTGGCCCGCGGGCTGTCTCGCGGGCGCGAGCTCGCGGTGCGCTCTGCGCTCGGCGCCCCGCGCGGACGCGTCGTTCGGCAGCTGTTTCTCGAGAGCACAATTCTCGCCGTCGCCGGCGCGGCGCTCGGCGTCGGCCTCGCGATCGTCTTCACACGCGTCGTGCGCCTGCTCGGCACGGGTCTCGTTCCGCGGATCGACGAGCTCCATGTCGACGCCGGCGTTTTGGCGTTCGCTGTCGCGTTGAGCGTCGTCACGTCGGTGCTCATTGGACTGTACCCGGCCCTGCGTTTGGCGGGCGGCGACCCTGGATCTCTGTTGCACGGTACTCGGGGCTCGGCTCAGACGGTGCGCGCGTCGGTATGGCGCTGGCTCGTCGGGTTCGAGATCGCCACGGCGATCGTGCTTCTCGTTGGATCGATGCTGCTCATTCGCACGATGCGCAACATCCTCTCTGCGGACACGGGCATTCAGGTCCACGGCGTCGTCACGGCGTCGCTCGTCCCGGACGACACCGTGAACATGGGCAAGCTCGCGCATTTGGGAGACGAGCTTGGCAGCCTTCCGGGTGTGAGCGGCGTCGCGTTCGCGAACCACCTTCCGCTCGATTGGGGAAGCACCGCGGGACCCGTACGACGCACCACCGACCCCGTCGATCATGACTTTCCCGCGATGGCCGGATTCCGCCTCGTGTCGACCGGCTATTTCGACGTGATGCATCAGCCGCTCGTGAGCGGGCGCGCGTTCACGTCGGCCGATCGCGCCGGGGCGCCGATGGTCGCCATCGTCACGCCGGGAATCGCGAACGCGCTCTGGCCAGGCCGAAATCCCATCGGCGAAGGGATCGTGACGAACTACCTCTGGAATCAGGTGCTCACGATCGTCGGCGTCGCGGCGGAAGCGTCGCTGTGGAGCATGCCGCGCGGAGGGCAGAACGAGATCTACGTGCCGCTCGCGCAGCACCCGACGCGCACCGAGGGCCAACTGGTCGCGTTCGTCCGCACGACACGCGACGCCGCGGCGTTGATCCCGTCGGTTCGAGCACGACTTCATGAGGTCGCGCCGATGACGCCCGCCACCTTCGGCACACTCGACGACCGCATTTCCAGAAGCTCCGCCGACCGCAGATTCGCGACCGTGGCGCTGACGATCTTCGGCGGCATCGCGCTCGTGCTCGCGGCCATCGGCATCTATGGCACGATGTCGTACACGGTCGCGGCGCGCACGCACGAGATCGGCGTGCGCTTGGCGCTCGGCGCGACCCCGTTCCAGGTGAAAGCGGCCGAGCTGACTGACGCGGGATCGGTCGCGCTCGCGGGAATCGTCGTCGGGTTGAGCGTCGGCTTCTTGGCCACGCGCTTCGTCGCGTCCACGCTCTACGGAGTCAGCCGACTCGATCCCGCCGCGTACGCCGCCGCGGCAGCGATCGTCTTCGCGGCGGCGCTCACCGGCGCGTACGTCCCGTCGCATCGATCCAGCCGGATCGACCCGCTCCGAGCACTCCGCGCCGAGTAGAGTCCTGGCGCTGTCGCTGACGCAAGGAGTCCAACCCGACCGATCGCGTGTAACGCGCGCGGCCCGCCGGCCGCGCCATCGACGCCCGCGGAAACTTTGGATGGTCGGTTCTCGTCGTTAACGACAATGGACCCGCACCTCGCTCGCCAGATCGTAACGTGGGCCGTCGCCGTGGGCGCGGCGGTCGCGTTCGCGAGGCAGTGCCGGAAGCCGAAGTGGTTGCTCGGCCGGTTCGTGCTCGCGCAAATGAACCGCGGCCACTCCGGCCTCACACAGTGGGGGCTCGGCCATCTCGAGATCGCGCGGGACGCGACCGTGCTCGACATCGGCTGCGGCGGCGGGCGAACGCTCGCGACTCTCGCCGACATCGCGACGATGGGCAAGGTCTACGGCGTCGACTATTCGGCGGCGAGCGTTGCGGCGTCGCGCAAGCACAACGCGGGGCGTATCGCGGAGGGGCGAGTCGACGTGCAAGAGTCGTCGGTTTCGAACCTGCCCTTTCCGCCGGCGACGTTCGACGTCGTCACCGCCGTCGAGACGCACTACTACTGGCCGCATCTGGCGACCGATCTGCAAGAAGTCCTTCGCGTGCTCGGCCCGGGCGGCACGTTCATGATTCTCGCCGAGACGTACAAGGGTCGCAGCTTCGATTGGCTCTTCCGGCCGGTGATGACCGGACTGCTCGGCGCGACCTACCTGAGTGTCGACGGGCATCGGGCCCTACTCTCGAACGCGGGCTTCTCCGACGTTCAGGTCTCGGTCGAGCGATCGAAGGGTTGGATCTGTGCCGTCGGACGAAAGCCGTCGTGAGATTCGAATGCGGCGCGAAACGATGACGAGACGCCGCCTCATTCTTCGGGCGGCCGAACTCCCCCCGCTTTCGCGTCCAACGTCCGAACCACCGCCGCGCTCTGCGCGCGCATAGCCGCGTCGGGCGACTTTCCGTTGGCGATGTCGCGCTCAATCGCGGTGCGAAGGGTCGCGTACTCGGCGTCCGGTGCCGCGCGCGCCAGCAGCGTCTCGAGCGACGCGACGGCGACGTCCGTTGAGACGCGGCGAGCGACGAGGTCCGCGAGAACGACGAGCGGCATCACCAGCCGCTCCGATTTCCCTTGTCCGCTCCCAAGTTGAGCGACGTGGGCCAGCTGCGCAGGCGTCACTCCCGCGTGCAGCGCGCTCGCCGCCGCGACCAGCTCCGCGCTCGGCGCGCTCGGGCCCAGCGTCTTGCGAGCGCTATCCAGTTCATCGAACAGTTTGCGAACGGCGCTGACGATTCGCGCGCTGTCGGCTCCCTTGAGCACGCCCTCGGCGGCCTTCGAGGTGAGCGGACTGGTCGGCAATCCTCGCGTTCGCGCGGAATCGAGAAAGCGATTGACCACCACCTCTATGTTCGCCGGCAGTTGCGGCGCCGCGGGCCAGGCCTGGGTGCCGCCGCCTTGCGCGTACGAGAGCGACGGCATGGCGATGAACGCGACGATGCCCACGAGTCGATACGGATTCGATGAAGTCAGTCCTCGCATCAGTCGGTTCCCCGCCCCGGAACAACGACCACCGATCCGGGCACGCCGAAATCGTCTTCGACCGCTCGCGGCGCCGCCGAGTCTGCACGCAGCGCGCCGTCGATCGAGAACGCGAACACGTGGCGCCCCGGCTGAAGACGGACCTTGACGACCCACACGTCGCTCGAGCCACGGCGCATCGGCACTGCCGTCGGATTCCACCCGTTGAAGTCTCCGACGAGCGACACCCGCTTCGCGCTCGGCGCCGAGACGGCAAATCGCACTTGATCGCCGCCATTTCCGGCATTGAGCCGCTGTACACCGACGACCGCGCATACGGCCGCGGCGATTCCAAGCGGAACCCACACGCGCATCGTCGTACCCCGTCGTTGCGCCGGTACAGCGACGCTCGCCATCAGCGCGTCGCGCCAGGCTTGCCCCACCGGCTCCGGCCGTCGCAGCAACGCCGCCGCGCGCTCGACGATTGGGTCAAGCCGTTCGTCTGTGGATGTCACTTCATGGTCGGTCATCGACTTTCGCTCCTTCCTCGAGCAGGACCTTCAGTCGTTCGGAGGCGCGCTTCACTCGCATCTTGAGCGCCGACACGCCGGCCCCGGTGGCTTCGGCCATCTCGTCGTAGCCCAGCCCTTCGACGTGGTGCAGCAGAAACGCCTCGCGTTGTTCGGCCGACAACGCGGCCAACGCCCATTCGATCTCGTTGCGCAACTCCAACGCTTCGCTGCCATCGGCGACGAACGACAGCGAGATCGCGTCGGTGTCTGTGACCACCTTTCGTTCGCGCCGCGCACGGCGCGCCATCGCCGTGCGGCAACGATTGATGAGAATCGCGAACAACCACGTTCGAAACGACAGATGCCGATCGTAGCTCGCCAGCGCCCGATGCGCGCGCAGAAACGCCTCCTGGGCCGCGTCTTCAGCGTCGGCGCGCTCGCCCAGCATCCGCGTCGCGTAGCGCAGACACGCGGGCGCGTGACGATCGACCAGTTCGGTAAAAGCTCGCGCATCGCCATCGAGGGTACTTCGCACCAACTCGGCGTCCGTCATTCCGATTGGTGGTACCTCGGCACGGCCGCCGAACGTCACTGGACGACGAACATTCCCACCTCGCCCGCAAAATCGTCGTCCATCGGCGCGAGCCCCGGCGGCGAGGTCCATTTGGCGCCGTTGACTCGAATGTTGGCGCGGTGAAGCCCGGCGATCGCCGCGACTTCGACGACCCAGCGGTCAGCGTCTTTGGTCATTTGAACGGGGCGCCACTGCGTGCAGTCGGACGCGAATTCCACCGAATCCGCCGCGGCTACGCGGATAGCGATGCGAATCCGTCCCGCCCCGATGGACGACATCGCAAACGCGGCACTCGAAGAGCTCCGCGTGTCAGCGCTCGATCGGCGAGAAAACACCCCGGCGTTGAAGCCGAAGCCGAGGCTCAGCGCGCTACCTCCGGCTTGCGGCTGTGCGCTCTCGAGGAGTCTCGGCGACGACGTCGCCCCGAGGAGCAGCGACACACCGTGCCCAAGCTCCGCGCCGAGTTGCACCCCGGCCAACAGCCCGGATCCTTGCCGCGCGATCGCCACACGACTCACCAGCGCGGTCGCCCACCACCGGTCTTCCCGCCAGGTGACCCTGGCCTCGGCCGACGACCATTTCGCTGAATGCGCGGCAGCCGCATGAGTGACATATGTCGTCTCGGATTGGAGGCGGCCAAACGAGTCGCTATCGAAGTGAACCTGCATGTCCTCGGGTCCGCTCTTCAGCAGGAACGGGATCGTCATCCCCTGCCCAACGCGTGTCGCGATGTCGACGTGTCGCCACGAATACGAGAGGCCGAATTGCGGCGTCGATCGCGGGCCGGCGACCGCCACACGAAGCGGCCCCCGCACGCCGACATCGAGGCCGAACGAAGGCGCAGGATCGCATGTGACGAGCGCGCACGCGACGGCGCTTCCGAAAACAGAGACGGCCGGACGCGCTGCGTCCGCGCTACTCGGCCACAACTGCGCCGACGGGTTGAACGCGACCTGCCCGCCGACCCGCGTCCAGCCGCCCGCCGCGAGGACAAGAATGAGGCCACGCAAACCGGGGCTCCTGCCGCACCAACGACTCACGAAGTCGCTCACGACACACTCCTGGCTACCGCCGTATACCCTCGCATTTCCGAGAAAAGTCACAGCGACCGGACAGTGACTTCACCACGGCGGTTCGAGGTATCACTCGGCGTGTTCACCAAGTCTCACATCGTGGAGGGAGAATGAACGGAGTTGTGACGAGCCGGGTCGCGACCTTGATGACCGCGGCCATCGTGGTTGTCATCGGCGCCTGCAGCGACACGACTGGCTCGCAAACGAGCCTGACCGGCCCGAATCCATCGACTTCAGCAGGCGGATCGTCGGGCGATTCCAGCAAGACACCGCCGGGCAATCCCGGGGGAGGACACCCCGACACCAACCTCACCCCGCCGAACTCCAATCCGAAGCCAGTCGCGAGCTTCACGCTGCAAGTCCACGTCGGCTCGCCGCGCCCCGGCGCCACCGACACGCTCGCCACCGATCCCATCGCGGGTGCCGCGGTCTCGGTGTACGAACAAACGTTCACCTTCACGCCGCATCCGGGCGCCGACACCGTGAACATCAACCAGACGCTCGTCGGGAACGGAATCTCGGACGCGAATGGCGATTTCGCGGTGCCGAATCTCAAAGGCACAGGTCAATACCTGATCAAAGTCGCTGGCCCGGCGGGGACCAACTTTGGACCGGCCTCGGTGATCATCAGCCAGGCGTACGTCGATCCGGTCAGGGTTCTCGTGACGCTACACGGTCGGTAACGGCGCAACGGCGACCGTCTCGGTTCCGGCTGGGAGCGGGCATCGCGGGCGGCGGAACGAGCCTAGCCTCGAGCGGCAGCTTCGAGCAGGAGCTTTGAGCCCTAACTGCGAGTCGCAGGTAGAGCTGAAGGCTTCTTCTCGAGGCTTCTGCTCGAGGCTAGGATCGAGTCGAGCGGCCGAGGCGCCGGCTCGCGAGTCTGAGATCAGCGGAGTTGTTTCCGTGGCCGGGTGCCGTGCACATTCTGGCGAGTTCTTCCATGCCCGGCGCTGGGCAACGCCATGACGGACCTCGAAGAGGTCACGCAGCACCTCGCCGCCGTCCGGAATTCTTCGCCGTCGGAGCTGCACACCCACTTCTCTCGCGCGCTACGACGATTTCGCTTCGTCGCACGGGATGAGCGCCGCGCTCTTGCCGATGACTTCCGTCAGTGGGCGGACGCGGCCGACGGTGCGGAGTTCGCCCGGCCGTACGCGATCTTCCTCCAGGGGATCGACCAGTTCATCGCCGAAGAGCTCCACGCCTCGCTCCAATTGATCATCGAGGCGCGCGCGGCCTTCTCCGAGCGAGACGATCCGGACGGGCTGGGTCTATCGGCGATGCTGATCGGCGCCATCTATCGCACGTTCGGGAACTTCGATCTCGCGCTCAAGGTGCTGTTCGAGGCGTTCGAGTTGCTCAAGGCGTCGGGCACGTACCCGATCTTCCTCGCCGCGACGGCCAACAGCATGGGCGGTATCCATCTCGAGATGGGACATCTCGACGAGGCGCTGGAGATGTACAACGTCACCTACGAGGAGAGCGCCAGGGCCGACGACTTTTATTTCGGCATCTACGGGCTACACGGGCTCGGCCGGGTCTACATGCGCCAGCGGAACGACGCCGAGGCAACCGAGATGTTCCACCGCGCGCTCGCGCTGGCCGAACGGAATGCACATCCGTTGCACATATCGAACTCGCTGACCGAGCTGGCCTCGTTTCACTTCTGCGCCGGGCGTCTGGACGAGGCCGAGGCACTGAGCGAGCAGGCGCTCGACATTCGCCAGCAGCATCACTTGCTGGCCGGCGCGGTGACGAATCTCCTGCGGCTCGCCGAAATCCAGGTTTTGCGGGCTCGCTGGAGTGACGCTCGCGCGCTTCTTCAGCGCGCGCTGTCGGCGGCCGAAGAACTGAAGGTGAAGCCGAAGATCGCCCAGGTACACCGGCAACTGTCCGATCTCTACGAACGAATGCGTCTCCCGGACAAGAGCCTGTCTCATTTCAAGCGCTTTCACGAGCTGCGAGAGCAGATCGAGCGAGAGGACAACGCCAGGACATTGGCCGACGCGAAAGCGATGTTCGAGGCCGAACAGACGCGCAAGGAAAACGTCGTGATCAAGCGGCAGAAGGCGGAGATCGAGCGAACGAATCGCGAGCTCCGGGACTCGATCGACGAGCTGACGCGCGCGAAGATCGGGCGCAAGGCGAAAGCCCTGACGCTCGCCGTCGCGATCGTGCTGTTCATCTTCCAGGACGCCATTCTCGGGACCGCGCTGCGCCTGCTGAACAACGACAATTACTTCCTGCTGCTCGGCGTGAAGATGGCGATCATCTTCTCGCTCAGCCCGATCAACAAGGCCATCGAGCACCATCTCCTGAAGGGGGTGATGCGACAGGAACGTCTACGCCGCTCGGCGGCGGCGAATGCGGTCGCGTCGGCGGCCTGAGGAGGGGCGAGTGATCTACATGATCGTCGAGCATTTTCGAAACGGTGACGCCAAGCCCGTCTACGCTCGATTTCGAAGCGGCGGACGCCTCGCGCCCGACGGACTGCGCTACCTCGGGAGTTGGGTCACTCCCGATCTCGCGCACTGCTATCAAGTGATGGAATGCGACGATCGCGCGTTGCTCGACGAATGGATGGGCGCGTGGCGGGACATCGTGGATTTCGAGGTCCACCCCGTGGTCACGTCGGCCGAGGCCGCGGCGCTCGTGCTTGACTCGCCGCGCCGGGAGGCCTAGCCTCCCCCTCAGCGCGAGGGGCGCATCCAGTCCGCGGAAAGGGCCATGCCCACCCGTCAGTTCGACAATCGAGAGCGTACGAACTCCTTCACGCCCAACCAGAGCGGACTCCGGGCGGACTCTTGAAAGGAGCTTCGTATGGATACGCTTCCGCTCCCGCCGTCGCCTAGCCTCGAGCAATACAAGAAGCGCGCGAAGGCACTCGTCGACGCCGCCCGATCGACCGACCCATCAGCAGTTCGGGATTGGGCTCGACAGTGGCTCGAATCGCTCGCCGCCTCCCTCGGAGCTTCGATCTCGCCATTCGTGCGCGACAGCATCGGCCGGGCGGTCGAGCACATTGAATCGCGGGTGAACGAACGCGGAGGATCGGCGCCGGCGAAGCCGTTTCTCCTCGCCGACGCCCAACATCTCATCGCCGGAGCGCACGGCTTCGCGACTTGGGGGGCGTTCGCGCAGCACGTCGAGGAAGCCGAAGGCAAGCGGCGACCGTACGACGACTTCGAGCGCGCCGCCGACGCCGTCGTCAGCGGCGACCTCGCCACGCTCGAGTCGCTCGTGCGAGCGAATCCATCGCTCATTCGAGCGCGTTCTCGCCGCGTCCACCGCGCGACGCTTCTGCACTACGTCGCAGCCAACGGCGTCGAGGACTTCCGCCAGATGACTCCGAAGAACGCGGTGGCGATCGCGCGCTTCCTGCTCGACGCCGGTGCCGAAGTGGACGCCGCCGCTGAGACATACGGTGGTGGCTACTGGCAGACGACGATGAACCTTCTCGTCTCCAGCGCGCATCCCGCCGGAGCCGGCCTGATGCCGGCGCTCGTGGACGTCCTCATGGACTACGGAGCCGCGGCGAATGGAGTCGGTGACGACGAGTCGCCGATCATGACCGCACTGGATTTCGGCTACGGCGATGCCGCTGAGACGCTGGCCAAACGCGGAGCGCGAATCGACAACGTCGTCACAGCGGCCGCGCTCGGACGGATCGATCTCATTCGACGCTTCGTCGTCGACAAGAGCTCGGTCGCTCCTGGTGTTCCGCTGGTCGCGCCTCGATGGCGGAAGCTGCCCGACGATCCGACCGCACACATCGAGCTCGCCCTCGCGTGGGCCTGCAAGTTCGCGCGAGCAAATGTCGCGGAGTTTCTGCTCGAGTTGGGCGTCGACCCGGCATCGAAGGACGGCTACGACATGACCGCCCTACACTGGGCGGCGCCGAACGGGATGACGACCGTCGTGCATCGCCTCCTCTCGCTCGGCGCTCCGCTCGAAGTGCTGAACGTCTGGAAGGGGACGGTACTCGACTCCACGATCCATTTCGCCGTTCACATGCCCGTGAATGGCGTGGACTATCCCGCGATGCTCGAGACGCTGATCGCCGCGGGCGCGGACGTGAACGCGGCGTACCCATCGGGCGACGAGCGGATCGACGCGCTCTTGCGACATCACGGCGCGGGAAGCGCGACGTAGGAGTTCTGGCTGGCGCGATCTACTCCTGTCTCAACGCCGAGATTGGATCGATCGCGGCGGCAAACAGACCGGCGCAATCCCTCTGCGATCGATGGCCAGCTCATGCGCCCCCTGTGGTTCTCGACGGCGTCTACGCTTCCAGCAGGCGCGCGATGGCGGCGGTTCGCCGCTGCCAGTCGCGTCGCTCGGACTCGAGTTGCTTTTTTCCCTTCGGTGTGAGCTTGTAGAACTTTGCGCGGCGGTTGTTGTCCGAGGCACGCCATTCGGGCGCGATCAGCCCCGCGCGCTGCATGCGCTGGAACGCCAGCAGCAACGACCCAGGGTTGACCTTGAACACGCCCTGCGTGATCTGCTCGATGCGGCGGGAGATGCCAAAGCCGTGCATCGGCTCGAGGCTCAAGCTCTTGAGCACGAGCATGTCGAGCGTGCCGGCGATGAGGTCGGTGGAACGGTCGGTCATTCGGTCACCACTTGGCTACCAAGTGGAGACACGATACGCGCCTTCCAGTTGGTAATCAAGAGGAGGAGAAGCGCGCGCCGCTTTTGCGCGACACGTTTCTTACGCGCGGACTGGTCGCCGGCCCGCGAGCCGGGCGCAGTCTTTGCAGCGCGGATTCCCTCTCGCGAGCCTCGACGCCGCGGCTTGCGCCCCGACTCATCTCAGGAGGCGACACATGGCGAAAGCAAAGCGAGCAGTTCCGGAAGGATTCCACACGGTCACCCCGGCGCTCACTCTGGACGACGCGTCCAAGGCCATTGACTGGTACAAGCGCGCCTTTGGCGCAGAAGAAAGATCTCGAGCCGTGGGACCGGACGGCAAGGTTCTGCACGCCGAAATCAGAATCGGCGATTCGAGCGTCATGCTCCACGACGCGATGATGGGCGCGAAGTCGGCCCACGCCCTCGGCGCGTCGCCGATCGGGCTCTGGGTGTACGTCGACGACGCCGACACGCTGTACAACCGCGCGAAATCGGCCGGTGCGAAGCCCGCCGACGGACCGATGGGCCAGATGTCGGATCAGTTCTGGGGCGATCGCTGTGGGACGATCATCGATCCCGAAGGCTACCAATGGACGATCGCCACCCACAAAGAGGATCTCACATCGGACGAGTTGAAGCAGCGTCAGGACGCATGGATGGAGCAGTTCGCGGCGCAGGGCACGCACGCCTGATTCCCTGCCGCGGAATTATCCGAGAGCGCGCCGGCGTCCCGCGCCGGCGTCCCGCGCCGGCGCGCTCTCACGTCTAGCACACATGTTGCTCGCCCCCGCCGTGGCGTCGCACGAGGCTCGAGACTCTATCGATCTCGGCCGTGCGATCCGTCGCTCCCCCACAGCCGAGGAATCCGCCATGGCCATATGCGAAGTGTGCGGCAACGACTACGAGATGTCGTTTCAGGTGGTGACCGCCGGACAGGCGCATACGTTCGACAGTTTCGAGTGCGCCATCCAGAAGCTGGCGCCCGTGTGTGAGCACTGCGGCTGCAAGGTCATCGGCCACGGGGTCGAGGCCGACGGCTCCTTCTATTGTTGCGCGCACTGCGCGCACTCCGAGGGGGCCGACGCCATCGTCGACAACGCGGCGCACGCCACCCATTGAGCGCCTCCTCCCCGCTCGCGACGCTGCCCGCGGATGCGAGGTCTCGGCTGCGAGAACGTTCGATGCCCAGGTGGGTCCCGCCGATGCTCGCTACGCTCACCGAAGAGCGCTTCTCCGACCCGGCCTGGATCTTCGAACCGAAATTCGACGGCGTCCGCTGTCTGGTATTCCGGGACCGTCGTGGTGTTCGGCTGCTCTCGCGCAACAAGCTGTCTCTCAACCGCCAATATCCCGAGATCGAAGAAGCCTTTCGCGCTCAGCCCGCCGGCGACTACGTCGTCGATGGCGAGATCGTCGCATTCGAGGGCAAGCGAACCAGCTTCGCCAGGCTCCAGCGCCGAATGCAGCTCCGGGACCCCGTCCGCGCGAAACGCACCGGCGTCGCCGTCTACCTCTACGTGTTCGACGTCGTCTATGCCGGCGGCTTCGATCTCACCCGGCTCTCGCTTCTGCATCGAAAGCTCGTTTTGCGGCGTCTCCTTTCGTTCAACCGGCGCCTGCGCTTCACGGCTCACCGTGCCGAAGACGGTGAACAGGCCTGGCGCGACGCGTGCGCGAACGGGCTCGAGGGCGTCATCGCCAAGCGCGCCGACTCACGCTACGAGTCCGGACGCTCGCGCGACTGGCTCAAGTTCAAGTGCGTGAACGAGCAAGAGCTGGTGATCGGCGGTTGGACGGACCCGGCCGGAGCGCGCTCGGGCCTGGGTGCCCTGCTGCTCGGCTACTACGACGACGGGTCGCTCGTGTACGCGGGTAAGGTGGGAACGGGCTTCGACGAGCGAACTCTAAAGAGCCTCTCCGCCCGCCTCGCGTCCCGAGAGCGCGTGCGATCCCCGTTCGTTCGCGGCAGGACGCCGACCCGCGGCGTCCATTGGGTTCGCCCCGACCTCGTCGCGCAAATCGGGTTCACCGAATGGACGAGAGACGGGCAGCTTCGACATCCGCGCTTCCTCGGGCTGCGCTCGGACAAAGCAGCGCGCCAAGTCATTCGCGAGACGGCGACATAACGCGCAACTCTTTGGACGCCCCCCGCCTTCGCCGCTATTTGGGAAAGATCACCGGAAATACGATGTCCGTCGTGAAGATGCAGCGATCGTTGTGCCCGCACTCGGGAACGATGATCGCGTTGTGCTTGGCGCCGAGCGTTTCGGTCACGTACTTGAAGAAAGCTTCCCCTCGCGCCCGCCGTGTCGGACCCTGCGCCATAGCGTTCGCCGATCCGTCGAAGCCGCCGAGGGGTAGCACGTCGACCTGACCAAGCAGGTAGGTCGTCGGCCGGTCGACGAGCTGTTTCACCAGTTGCTCGTTCGACGGGCCTGCGCTGTAGCCCGCCCGATTCTCGAGGCCCGCGGGCCAGCGATTGTAGTTGCGCGCTTTCGTCGTATCGAACGCGCCGAACTGAAAACTCGTGTTGACCTTCTCGCCGTCGGGGCCGAGCGCTTCTTTGTCGGCCGTCGCCGGGTCGGCGTTTCCTGTCGGCAGGGGACGCACAGCCGCGGGCCACGCGTACGTCGACGGATTGGCGACGACGTACGTGATGCTCACACCCGGCGTCCCGTACGTCTTGCTCGTCATCTCGTACCGCGTCGCGACCTGCCCGCCGGCCGAGTGACCCGCGACGACGATTTTGGTGAGGTTGGGAAAGACTTTTTTGTCGGCCAGCTTGCGGATGATCTCATCCAAGAAATCGAATGACGAGATGGTAGGGTTCGTCGGCGACATGCCGCCGGAGCGCCACGAGTTCTGCCCTTCCGGCCACATCACTTCGTTGGCCGCCGGCTTGTCCCGCCCCGCGATGAAGTGCGGCGCGACGATGATCGTGTTCTCGAGCGCGCCGGCGAGGAAGCCGGCGGCGGTGCTGGTCTCGAAATAGTGGTCCGCGTTTCGCCCGGCGCCGTGCACCATGACGAGGGCGCGCGTGATCGCCGGGTCGACCACGTCGAGCGGGTACGACGCGTACACCATCGATCGGGCGGGCCCCGAACCGAAGGTGATCCAGCGCTCGCACGGTGCCGTCGCCGTCGTGCACGGCGCGGCGGCCGGGGAACTGGGTGGGCTGGGGGGGCTGGGGGGGCTGAGGGGGCTGAGGGGGCCGAACCTGCCGGCACCGAGGTTTACGCCAAGACCGCCCCCGCCGAGGGGTGTAGCGAGACCGAACAGGGCAAGCGCAATATTGAGTCTCATGGCAATGAAATGAGTGAGGCAGCGGGTTGTCCGGATTCGTATCTAATGATGGAACCCAATCCCCTGCGGGGCGAGAGGCCTCTCGGGGTGTCGCAGGTCTGACAATCGTTCGGCGCGTCTCGTGGGTCGACCGTCGCACAACCGTTCGGGCATCAGGTCATGTTAGTGCTAGGCTTTTTGCGAGAGTGGCCGCTGGCGGCGTTCGTGCCTGCCGCGCTGTTTTTCGCCATCGCCCTTCGAACCCACCGCGCGACGGTGTGGGGGGCCGCGTTCATCTGGACGGCCTACGCGGTCTACGAGTTCTTGATGAGCTTAGGGGTGCTCTGTCCGGACTCGTGCAGCCGCGTCGACCTGCTGGTGATCGATCCGTTCTTGATCGTTCTCACGGTGGTGGCGCTCCTTTCGTCGCTCCGCGGCCGAAGGGAGATCGATCTGTCCTGAACCTCGCCGCGAGGTCGCGCTGCGCGATCGCCGCGTTGGTCTCGCTCGTGTCGCTTGCCGGGTGTTCCCGATCGAGCTCCCCAATCCCGGCCGAATCGCAACAACTGAGCGATCGCTCGGCGTGCACGTGGGAATGGACGGGTCCCGAAACGCTGTTCGTCAACGGAGCGTCATTCGGGTTCGGCGGAAGGCGAGAAGGTCCAACTTTGCTGCCGCTTGACGCTGGTACGGCGCTGATCGCGGACAGAATGAGCACGTACGCCGATACCGAGACGCAGCGGTCGTGGGGACGACTCCTCGGCGTCTCATTCGACATGAACGGACACGCGGCGCCGATCACGAAGCCTCCCTTCATGAGCGACGTGGCCGGAGAGGACGCGTGGGTCGTTCCGGGCTTGCGCGGAACGGTCCACGTGGTTTGGACGACGCTCGGAACTGGACACCTGGTCCACGCCACAACGGACGGCGTTCGATGGTCGCGCCCCGACTCGGGGTTTTCGGCTCCGTTCAGCGTTCTTCCCGGACCAAATGTCGTCGCGTCCGCAGGCGACGACGTCATCGTTGCTTTGCCGGTCGCCGACGACCAGTTCTCAGGCGTGGTTGCCGGCATTCGTGCTCACGGGACGTGGGACGTCGCGCGATTCAGCGTGCCGCACAAGCCGGTCTGGGAGCTTCCGCTCGCCGCGGCGATGGACCGGTCGGGGGCGACGATTGCGTATTTCCAT
This sequence comes from Gemmatimonadaceae bacterium, assembly GCA_036003045.1. Classification (NCBI taxonomy): domain Bacteria; kingdom Pseudomonadati; phylum Gemmatimonadota; class Gemmatimonadia; order Gemmatimonadales; family Gemmatimonadaceae; species Gemmatimonadaceae bacterium. Next base: position 5,275 of record DASYSS010000086.1, on the reverse strand, counting down.
ATGCCCGCGTCGACAGGAGGAATTCCGGGCGACCCGGCGAGTCCGGGACTTTACGTTCGTCACCGCCCCTGGAGCGGCGCGTGGGGTCCCGAGACTCGCGTGCTCGACCGTGAGGGATCCGCACCAATTCCTTCGCACACTCACGACGGCGCCTTTCACGTCTTTTGGCGCGGCCTCGCTCCGGATTCGGTGACCTTGCATCACGCCACGACGCGCGACTTCAAATCGTTTCAGCTCGATCAGACGATGGTGCCCGGCGACGTTGTGAGCTTCGACCTCGCCCCGGAGGACGATGGCGTGCGCATCGTCATGCTGCAGACCGACGACGTCAACGGACTCGACATGAAGTACTCGAGAATTCTCTCAGGGACGTGGGGACCAGGCGGCTTCTCTGCGTTCGAGACGGTCCCGTTGGCCAAGCCAGCGGGACCGCCCGCGATTTCGTCCTTCGGACGCGACACCGAGACCGTCGTGTGGCCCGGAATGCGGCTCGCGACTCAATCGACGCGACATCCGGGCACTGGACCTTCGAAGTGGCAGTCGTGGGTCCCGGCGACGGTACTCGTGCGACACGTTCGACGCTGCGCGCCGACGCGCGGCAATTAGCTGGCGCAGTCTTCAAGAAGCACTGATATTTCGTCGAACCTCCTTCGCGGGAGCACGCGGTTCATGATGCGCCACGTGGTATTGCTCGCGATCGCGTCGACTTCGCTCGCCGCACAGACGCCGACCTCTCCCGCGCGGCCGGCCTCGGCAACGCCGACGCAGACACGGCTGACCGACGCGCTTCCGGTGGACGTCCGCGTCACGCAGATGGTCCTCACGCCGGACGCGCGGCGCGTCTATTACGGCGACTCGGCGCGCGCCGTGTGGATGTACGATCGTGCCGGCAAACGCAACGTCCGGCTCGCCGACGGCGAGGCGTGGGATCTCGCCGTGTCACCCGCCGGCAACGCGCTGGCGTTCAAGAAAGTCAGCGCCGGTTCCGCCGACCAGTACGTCTGGATTCTTCCGCTCGATCCGCGATCCGGCGAAGCGACGGGGCCGGCTCGCCAAGCGAGCGCTCGGCAGGGTGACACACCGTCGATCTCGAATGACGGAAAGTGGCTCGCCTTCGCGGCCGACGATTCGGTCGGCGTGGGTCAAGGCCTGGTGATCGTTCCCCTAATGGGCGGGCCGGAGCGCGTCGTCGTCCCGTCCATGCGCGCGAGCGTGAGCAGCATCCGGTGGTCGCCGGATGGCCGTTCGCTGTATTACGGCGTGAATCCTCCGGTGGCATGCGATCCCGAATGGAGCTGCCTCCCGCTCCACGAGGAATTCAAGCAGACGACCGGGAGCATCCATCGCGTCGCCATCGACGGAAAGAGTGAAACGACGGTCGCATCCAAAGTCAGTGGCGGATGGCCCGGACTCTCGGCCGACGGTTCTCTGCTGGCGTACGCCGAAGGCGGCTTTCCAGGTCGCATGATCGTCGCCGACACGACGGGAAAACAACTCACGTCGTTCCCGCTCGTTCCGCGACAGACCGCCGAGGGGTGGATGAACGGCACGACGCTGCTCTTCTCCGACCGCGGCGACACGCGGCGGATGCGCAGCTTCTCCATCGCCGACGGCTCGCGTCGGCTGCTCGACGATTCGGTGGATCCGATCACCGAAGCGACGTGGTCGCCCGACGGCAGCATGATCTCGTCGCTTCGCTGCTCGCCGTCGGCGTGCCAGCTTCGAATCAATCGTGCCGACGGCACGCCCCGCGCGTCGATCGACCTATCCGACAGATCGGGGTTCGCGAGCGCGTGGTCTCCCGACCAGCGATGGATCGCGTACATCGGAGGTCTGCCGAACAACGACCGGTACGTGACCGCCGTGGAGATCGCGACCGGCAAGGTTCAGCGCCTCGCGACCGTCCGTCTCACCGGCGGACTGCTCGTCTGGACTTCGGATTCCCAAGAGCTGGTGCTCTCGTCGGCGGTCGGCGCCGGCGCCACGCGGCACCTGTCTTTTCTACGAATCGAATTGAATGGAAGCTCGCCTCCGCGGGTGCTTCGCGAGTTCGTGATCGGGCCGGCTCCGAACACGGGCTTCGCAATCGATTCCAAGACCGCGCTCGTTTCGGTCGGCGGCGAGTTGAAGCGTCTCGTCATCGATGGTGATTCGGTCGAGACTCCGCTGCTCCCAAAGACCCCGGGGCGTTATGTGCCGCCTTACCCGACTTCGTCCGGCACGGCCAGCCGATTCGCCGTCAGAAAGAGCCGCACCGCCGACGGCGACCTCGACGCCATCGAGGTCGTGTCGTCGGACGGCACCGGGCGCACGACGATCGAGCTGCCCTTTCAGATGCTCAACGGCCCGACTGGGCTGCGCGTGCTGCCGGGCGGCTCGCAGGTCGTCGTCATGGGACTGCCGTGGGCCGAAGAGCGCGACGTCGGCGTCTACGCGATAACGGTGGATACCAAGGCGGTGCAAAAGCTGTTCACCATTCCGATCCCGTCGTTCACCGGCGAGCTCTCACTCTCGCCGGACGGCAAGACGGTGTTGTATGTGACGAACGACGTCACGACACCGCGGGTCTACACGATGGACCTGTCGTCGATTCGGACCACCGGCCGCCAGTAAGCGGCCCTCTCTGAGAGTCCTCTCATGCGCCTCGTCCACGCCCGCCCCGCTCTCTTCTTCGCGCTGCCAGGCGTGTTGTTGCTCGGCGCGCGCGCTCCCACAGCCGGGCCGAAGTACGCGCGTCTCTTCACGCTCAAGCCCAAGGAAGGCGTGTTCGCGTACGCGCGGATCTCGCCCGACGGACGCACGCTCGTGTACGCGTCCGAAAAGAGCGACGCGCGCCATCCCAACGGCATCAAGACCGCGGAGACGATGGTCGATCTCGCGTCGAAGAAGATTCTGTTCAGCGAGGACGGCATCGACGCGTACTGGTCGCTCGACGGAACGCGTGTCATCTACTCGGGCGGCCCGAGCGTTTCGATTCGCGACACGCGCTCCAACGAGGTCACGCGCAACGTCGCGCCTCCCGGCCTCGGCGACTACTACAGCTGGGCGCAGCGCGACGGGAAGGACCTCATCCTCACCATCACGAGCAACTATTACTATCTCGAGGGCAACAAAGCCGTGTTGCCGATCCAGAAGGTCAAATCGTGCGACAAGATCGGCACCGGCGAACGTCCGCTGATCTCGAAGGACGGCAAGCGCATCACGACGTTCGTCGACGGCAACATCGTCGTGCGCGGTCTCGACAACTGCGACGACATCTTCGACACCGGCATCAAGGGCGCGAAGGCCGATTTCTCATGGGACGGGCGCTACATCGCGTTCCATTCGCTCAAGCCGCAGGGTTCGGGATACAACATTCAGATCGTGGATTTGCAGCAGCACACGATTCGCACGCTCCCGGGGCTCGCGGGCTCGGCGCTGTTCCCGAGCTGGACGAAGGACGGGCGTCTCTGCTTCCGCTACGACGGACCGGACTATCGCGGCTTCATGATGGCGAGCAACGTGCTCGACATTCCATCGCAACCGCTGCCAGCCGTCGCCGAGCCATTGCCCCATCGCCGGACGTGGGACGACATCTTCCGGACCGCGGCACGACCGAGTCACCGGGTCAACGTCGTGATGATCTGGGCGCCGTGGAGTGCGCACAGCCAGGAAGCGTTCACGAACCTCGATCAAGCTCGCGACTATTTCGCGCACGCCGACGTCTCGATCGAGGCGGCGGCCGACCCGGGCAGCTCGGAAGCCGAAATCACGCGCCAGTGGACGGCGTTCCAGACCAGCGTTCCTCGCGTCCCGCTGTCAGGTAAGGGGCTCGCGCTCACGGAAGCACGGAACCAGATGCCGACGACGCTTCTGTTCCGCGACGGTCTGCTCGTCGACAAAAAGCTCGGCGCTCAGAACTTCGAGCAGTTGCGCGACTGGATCGAGAGAGTGGACGCCGCGAGCTCGGACGGTCCGGCCGCGACGTCGGGGACGACGCCTCGGTGATCCGAGGTGTCGCCGCTCGCGCGGACGAATCGCGCCGACGACACCGACACCGCGAGCTGCGACTTGGGTAGGCGAAACACGTAGGCTTCGCCGAAGCCGTTCGGCCGGCCGCCCGTTTCCTCGCCGATGAGCGTCGCGAGACGGTAGGTCTTGATCCCGTCGGCCAAGTCCGCCGCGCTCGAAAACGTCTGTCGTCCGATCAGCACGCACACGTTACCGGTGAAGAACGGGCCGGCCGATGAATGCGCCTCCGCCGATTCGGGCAGGTCGACGATCTTGCCGTCGGGTCCGTGCATCAGCTGGCGGCCCACTCCGAAGAAATTCCACGCATGGATCCAGCGGAGCGGCGCAGGCACCCATGTCTTGAAGTACGTCCGGTATTCGCCGCTCATCTTCCACTGTTTGCCGCCGCCCATGCGGTACGGCTTGGTGGTGAGATGGCGCAGGAGCTCATCCCCCAAGCGTGAATCGCCGCCGCCGTTGCTTCTGAGATCGATGAAGAGCGTTTGGACGGAATCCGCGCCGACCTGCGCGAACATCTTCGCGACGTCGCCGCGAAAGACCGACGGGTCGCCGCCCATCGTTCGAAAATTCATGTATCCGACGCCAGGCGAGAGCTTCTCATAGCTGAAGTTTGGCGTGGCGGTTCGGCGTCTCCCTGCCGCGTTCCCCAAGACGAGCGCCCGGAGTGAATCCTGGGTCAGACCCGCGAGCACGGCACGCCGCGGTGGTCCGCCGGCACGCTCGAATTGGAGCGTGTATGGCGCGCCGATCGAATGAAGCAACAGCATGCTCCTGAACCCGCTCGTCACGCCGGCCACGCGAAAACGCATGCTCTCGCCGCTCACCTCGTTCGTCCAGGCCCGTACCAAAGAGTCCGCGTTTAACCCATTCACGGACAGGATGCGGTCGCCGGCCTCGATCTCCACGTCCCGCGCGACCGGTGCCGCGACGATCAGGTGTCCAGCGTCGTCCTGCACGACCTGAGGCGGAAACAGCCGCGCGCCGCCGGCGACCATCCGCGAGACTTCCTCGCCCGGGAAATAAACGCTCGTGTGCCCGTCGCCCAACGACGCCGTCAATGGCGCCAGTCGCACCCACAGCTCGGCCCGACTCATCGACGGTGGGAGGCCGGCCACGATGCGCGCTCGCGCCATGGAGACCGAATCCCGCGGGCGCTCAGCGTACAGATCCGGGTGAACGTCCTCCAGTATGCGCATCATCGTGTCGATGTCGGCGATCGCGTCGGCGCGGCTGATCGTCGTGCCGACGACCTCGGGCGAGGCGC